>JALZEO010000253.1 GCA_030862025.1 Actinomycetota bacterium
CCCTCCTCGCGGGGAACCGGTCAGGTGTCACTTCCGGGCGGTGCAGGAGGCGCGGGTGGGCGGACTTTCTCGCGCCGCGCCCCGTGAACTTCTCCTGCGTAGTGCAGGGCGGGGGCCCTGGGGACCCCCGCCCGCGCAACATCATCTGCGACTGTGGTCCGCTTCCCGTTTACGCGCCGTTTGGGCAGCAGGTGCTCTCGGCGTGGCTGACGATCAGTTCGAGCGTCTGAACCGCGTTCCCCAATGCGCCCAGCACGGTCAGGTTGAGGTGCAGGGCGTTCACCGCGATGTTGTTCGTCCCGCCGGTCTGCTCGTTGAGGACGAGCGTGGCGTTGACCAGTGGTCCGAGGTCGACGTCGACGTCCAGGTTGGGTGTTTCCAGGTCGAGAACCTCCTCGCCGCCGACGGTGAGCGTGGCGATGCTCGACCGCGCCTCGCACCCATCACCGAAGGCGTCCGCGGTGAGCACGGTCGCCTCGATGACGCCGTCCAGTCCGAGGATTCCGAGCACGCCGAGGTCGACCTTCACGCTCGCGACGTCAGCGTGGGCGTGGCAGTTGTCGGGGATGCCCGCGTTGAGGAGCGTGGCCTCGACGAGGCCAAGATCAACGCCGGCCACGAAATCTGACTCGCCTTCCTGGGTCACGATGGAGGGCTCGTACCGTTCCGGGATGATGATGATGCCGTCGGCCTCCACGAACAGGGCGTAGGCCGCCTCGTCGCACTCGCAGGGCTCCTCGTAACCGTTCTCGTCCGCCCAAGCCCGGCTGGACAGGGTGGAGATCGCGGGCGCGCTCCACACGACCGCTCCCGTGACGGCGGACTTCTTCAGGAAGTCACGACGGCTCGAGTTGTGGCGCTCCTCGATGATCTCCTGGGGAGTGTCTTCCATGCGTTCTACCTCTCAGGTTGACAGGGGCGGGACCGCCGCCTCGCTCTTGGTCATACGCAAGTGACGGTACGTGACGGAGAGATGGTCGCCATCAACCGGATGCGGTAGATCCCGACCAGAGCGAGCGTAAGAATCCTACGCTCTGGGTCCGTCGGGTTACGTAGCGCGGGTGACTGCGGGGAGGCGGACGACTGGGCCCTGCCGCCCTTTTCTACCGGAGGGACTTCCTGTCGCGTGGGCGGGACGCGAACCAGCGGAAGGGCACCAGCCAGCGCCGCAGGTACGAGGCGCGGCGGCCACGGCCCGCCCGCACCGCAAGAAAGTCCCGCTGGGGCAGCAGAAGCGCCCGGATGTAGGCGCCTTTGGCGCGGATACCGGGTATGGCGTGCAAGGTGGCCAACGCGACACCCCGGGAACGGGTGCCTCCGAAGTACGCCTCGAGGGCCCGGCTTTCCCGAGCACGGGGGGCCTCGGTCACGACCTCCCGAGCCTGTTGGGGCGGGGGGAGTCCGAGCACGTCCGAGTCCGTCCGAAACGCATGACGTACGACCGCCTGGAGACGCCAGCGTCGAGCGCGTTCGAGGAACAGCTCCCAATCCAGATCACCGACCGATGAGACCTGCGCGACGTCACGAACCGGCAGGAGCAGTGGCGGCCACAGTCCGAGCGAGGCGTGCATGCAGGCATGCAAGAGGGCGGTCGTGTCCGCCAGGCGTCGGAACGTCCGATCGGCGAGCACGAGGGGGGTGCTGCCCTCGAACAATTCCTCGGGGTCGAGCCACAGTCCGAACGGCCCCACGACCAGAGTCCGATGCAGATCGATCCACAGGCCCTTGGCGCTGCGATGGGCGGCCGCCTTGCCGAAGCGCTCGTCGAAGCCCGAGCGAGGCTCGGGCTGCACCCGCTGGTAGCCGAGCTCAGCGAGAAGATCACAGGCTCGCCGCCAGTCGCGCGTGCGCACGAGCAGGTCGAGATCGACGAACGGTCGCAGCGTGGGATCGGGGTAGAAGCTGCGCGCCAGCGCCGGGCCTTTCAACACGACGAACTCCAGCCCGGCCCCCGCGAAGCGCGAGCCGACCGCGACGAGCACCCGCTCGAGTTCGAGCGCGAGAGACATCGACTGCCGATGGCGGTCGAGCAGGTCCTGGAGTTGCCCATCGGCGAGGAGAAGCTCACCGCTGTCAACCCCCGCGAGCGCGAGTCCCGTGAGCCGCTGCGAGCTCAACTTCGACAGCACGTTGGGCCAGTCATCTTCTGGGACCGAGACGGGATCTTCGCCGTTCGCGCCAGGCAGTCCGATGGCGGCGGTGCGGACGGCGATCCGCTGACCGGCAGTGTGCTCAATCACCGCCGGACGTCACCTCCTCGATGAAGCCGCGTCGATGCAGCTCCTCGAGCAGCGCACCGACGTCCTGAGCGATCACGTCACGGGGCGCTCCGTAGGCCTCACCGAGCACGCCGCTGAGCTGGGCGAAGGTGGGTTGGTCGGCGAGCAGTCGCCAGACGTGGGG
>JALZEO010000289.1 GCA_030862025.1 Actinomycetota bacterium
GTTCGGCTCCATGGGCCCTCCGACGAACACGACCGGGGGCTGCGCGGCGAGCTGGTCCCAGTCCTGGAGTGTGACCGCCACGGCGACCTCGCTCGGTCGGTTGAGAACCACACCGAGTGCTCCGTCACCGTCGTGGTGGAGGAGCAGCACGACACCGCGGCGGAAGTTCGGGTCGACCAACGGTGGGGTAGCAACGATGAGTCGCCCAGTCAGCGAGGTCTCGACCATGGTCCTTCCGGACGCGTCTCCTCGTCGTCACGCGCGCCACACGCCGTAATCGCGACAGCCTATAGGAGTGAGGTCACGGGAAAGGTCCCAGATGGACACCAGGATGGCAGGGAGAGCGCAGCGCACTGTTGGCTCCCGGTGCCCTCGTGCCTAGGCCGGCGCCCCACCGGACATGGCATATCGGCCCTCAAGGCGGAGGCCCAGCCGCCGATACCTAAATCGAACCTCCGCGGCGGTTCGCCCGGAAGGTACGGCCCGAGGGCTACTACCGAGGGGTAACTCACGATGACAGTCACGCAACGCGTCCTAACGCTGGCGGCGGCCACGCTGACGGCCCTGGCACTCGCAGCACCTTCCCTGGCACACGCTGAGGATGGCGTCGGAACGTCAGGCCAGGCCCACGTGGAGAGTGCGAGTCCAAGCGAGCCCGTGGAGCAGCCGTCCGATGGGAACGTGGAGTGCGACGAGGCGTGCCGGGCGTGGCAGGAGAAGGAGAAGCGTTGGAGGGAAGAAGCCGAGCTTCGAGAGGCGGAGAACCAACGACTTCAGGGCGCTATTGACCGGGAGCAGGCCGAGGCCGATCAACTCGAGGAGCAGGCACGACTCTGTCAGAAGCGGCCGTCGCAGGCCGGCTGTAGTCCCGTGACCAGCAGCGTCGCGGCGGCGAAGCCGGTTCCGACGAAGCCCGCTCCGCCGAAGCCCGTCTCGTTTGTTGCAGCTCAGCAGGACAGGATTTCGCGTCACGGGAACCCGGCAGGTGTCGGGGTCCGCACCGTCCCCGACCCCGACGAGTCAGGCCTGGAGGACGCAGTGGACGTCCCGGACCTGCGCCAATTTGCTCTCGAGGCCGATCCCACGGACGGGAGGGGGCCTCGCAACCTCGTGTGGTTCTCGGTCGTCGCCTTGGCGGCGATCGCGTCGCTGGGCTACGGCCTGTGGCGCGTGTTGTTTGTCGAAGGCCGGTAAGACGTAGCCGACAACGCTGTAGAGAGGCGCCTGCGACTCCGCGGACAGGCTCAGCGAGTCGTGAGCTCAGACGTTCTCGCCACGGAAGATCTCGGAGACCGACTCGTCTTCGAACACCGCCTTGAGGGCCGAGGCGAGGATCGGAGCGATCGACAGCACGACCATCTTGTCGAGGCGTCGCTCTGGCGGTATGGGCAGCGTGTTCGTCACGACGACGTGCTCGATGTCCGACTCCTGCAGACGTTCGAGCGCTGGTCCTGACAGGATCGGGTGGGTCGCGCACGCGATGACCCGGGCCGCTCCGTACTCCTTCAGCACCCTGGCGGCTTGGGTGATGGTGCCGGCCGTGTCGATCATGTCGTCGACGACGATGGCGGTCTTGCCCGCGACGTTGCCGACGACCTCGAGTATCTGCGCGACGTTGTGGCCCGTGCGCCGCTTGTGCAGGATCGCGATCGGAGCATGGAGATGGCCGGCGAACTTCTCTGTCAGACGTACCCGTCCTGCGTCCGGGGATACGACCACTCGATCGCGCTCGCCGACGTGCTCGGCCAGCCATCCGCACAGCAGCGGCAGGGCGGTGAGGTGATCGAAGGGCCGATCAAAGAAGCCCTGAATCTGCCCCGTATGGAGGTCGACCGACATGCAGCGGTCGGCCCCCGCCGCAGCGAACAGGTCGGCCATGAGCTTCGCCGCAACCGGTTCGCGTGACAGAGTCTTCTTGTCGGAGCGGGCATAGCCGTAACAGGGCACCACCGCGATAATGCGCTTCGCAGACGCTCGTTTCAGCGCGTCGAGCATGACGAGCTGCTCGATGATGTGGTCGTTGATGGAGTGTTCCGCGGTGCCTGCGTGCGACTGGATGACGAAGGCGTCCGCACCCCGGACCGACTCGAGATAGCGGCAGTACAGTTCGCCGTTCGCAAAGCGGCCGAGCTTCGCTTCTCCGAGGCGCATGCCGAGGTGATCGGCGACCTCGCGGGCGAATTCCGGGTATGCCGACCCGGAGAAGATCATCATCCGCTTCTTCGTGACCACTTCCATCACCCGGTCCCTCGCGTCTTCGTGCGGCCCCAGCCCCATTGCGCACCCTGACCCTTGCGCGGCGGCCATAGAGTAGCTGCCAGCGCCCTCTCCGCCATGGGCGCTGACGCCCGCGGACGGGCCGGCCGGCTGTTCACGGCAACAGGGCATGGCGTACGAACGTGATGAGCTGCTCCTCTCGACGCGCCAGTGCCGCCGCGCCCGTCGGCTCACCCGCCACCGCACGGACCACGCCAGCCTCCGTCAACGATCCGACCACGGCCGTGTAAAGGGTGAACAGCAGCAATCCGGGTTCCTGCCGGCGGAAGGCTCCACAAGCCATGCCTGCTTCAAGATGGGCAAGGGCTCGCCTCCGCAGCGGCTCCAAGCCGACCGCAACGCGCTGGACCGTCTCGTGGCTCTTGCGAGCCGCCTCTCGAGCGAACAGAGGCAGCTCGGGACGTTCGCGAGCCAGGGCGAAGACGGTTCTGATCACGCGCTCGACACGGTCCCAACCCTCGGCGGGGTCGTCGAGCGCCGCGGTCAGTGCGCCACGTACCGCCGTCACGAACTCCTCGACGCAGGCGTCGAACAGTGCTTCCTTCGAGGGGAAGTGGTAGAGCAGGCTCTGTTTGCGCATCCCGACGGCCTCGGCGACCTGCTCGAGGCTCGTGGCTTCGTACCCACGCGAGCCGAACAGGCGCAGTGCGGCCGGGACGATGGCGTCGCGGCGTCTGGCGCCTCCGCTGCGGGTCACTCGACCTTGTCGCACTCTTGGCGAGGAAGGCTCGCTTCCGCCCCGGTACCGGCCCTCGGGTCTCTCGACCTCATCACTCCTCCACCCCGTTAACGCGGCCAGGCCCGCCGGGGGCGCTGGGGCGGGCCGGTCGAGTCCCACACCCGTCGCCAGCGGGTGGCAGGGGGACTGCTCGGTTCGCCGGTCGCCTCGGTGGCGGCAGCCCGCTGGGCCTCCCACCACGTCGTGTCTTCCTCGTGCAGCGCACGGGCCAGCGCGGACCGCACCCGCTCGTTGAGCTCGGCGGTGCGTTCACCTTCCGCTGGTACCACGGGTGAACCGAAGCGGACCGAAACTGCGGGGCGCCCGGGCAGGGGCCAGGCCCGTCCTCGCGGCATCGCGCGGAAGGCGCCATGCAAGGCCACGGGGACGATGGGCGCCCCGGAATAGGCCGCCAGCATGGCCGCACCCCGCTTGAAGTCACCCATCCAGCCGTCATGGGAGCGGGTCCCCTCGGGGAACACGAGAAGGTTCCAGCGCCTGGCGAGCAGGTCGCGCGCAACCCCGACTGAACGCAACGCGCC
>JALZEO010000309.1 GCA_030862025.1 Actinomycetota bacterium
GGTCGCACTCGACCACGTGCTCTACCGCCACGCGCGAGGGTGGCAGGGCTTTCTTCTGGGAAGTAGGGGGGAAGCCGGTCGGGCGCATGAGCTCCTTCCTCGCTCCATCGGAGAAGACGGAGACCTCTCCGACCTCTGCCACGACCAGCACAACTGCCCGTGACTCATGAATGAGAAGCGGCGCGCCGAGGTGTGACGGGTGCCACCGACCGATGGCACGAGGCGGTGGGCGCGCTCGGACGACCGCGCGTCCTAGCTGCCGACAGCGAGATCCCCGTGGGCCATCCCGCTCACGCGTCGGTGTTCGGCGGCCTGCTCAAGGTGGTAGCCGAGCGTCTCCTTGAGCTCCGGACCGGGCGAGTCCCGCTCGAGCCAGTCTGCGAATCCCTGGTGCAGACGTGCGCGGTCTAGGCGCGTCATGCTCTGGTAGCTCGCAAGCTGGATGAGGACGTGACGGAAACGGAACGATCTCATGCCGGTCCGCTCGATCAACCGTCTGCGCTCCAGCGTTCCGAGGTGGCGCTGCATGAACGGACTCGCCTCCTCGGGGAGAAGCACCGCCACAGCGTCCCGATCGAACTCCATCCCGACGATCGAGGCGCAGCGGAGCAGGTCACGCTCACCCGGTCCCAGCCGGTCGAGTCGCATGTTGAGTACCCCGAGGAGTGAGGCCGGGACGACATCGCCCGTGCCGTCCTCGTGGGCAGCGAGCAACTGCTCCGCGAAAAGCGGATTGCCCTGGGAGACCGCGACGATCCGGCGCAGCGCGTCCGGCGCGATCGACGCTGCCCGGTCGAGGACGAGGTTCTCGAGGTCGGTAGGCGAGAGCCCCTCGAGGTGCAGCACGTCGTTCGAATCCCATTCGGGCCGTCGCTCCATCAACTCCAGCCGCCCCAGGCACAGCAGGAAGATGCGTTGGGCTCCCTCCCGCGCGAGGTAGTCGATGAGATCGAGGAAGGTGGGCTCTGCCCAGTGCAGATCCTCGAGGACCACGATCAGCGGACGTCCGGTGGCGAGCCTCTCGAACAGACCTCGCAGTGCTGGGAAGAGAGCAGCGGCGTTCCGCGGCTCTGCTCGCAACCCGATCGCCGCGGCGATCTCGGCGGGGATGTGCTGACCGTCGTTGTCGGCCGCGAGCAGATCGTGAAGCGCACGCCATCCTTCGAGACCCGCAGCCTCGATCATCGCCTCACGCATGGGAAAGAACGAGACCTCGCCTGCGTATGGCGGACATCGCAGCGTGATGGCGTACGCCTCCGCTCCGATCGAGGCGACGAGTTCCTTGGCCAAGCGTGATTTGCCGATCCCCGGCTCGCCCAGGACCGTCGATCGCGCGAGAGTGCCGGACCGGACGACCCGCCGGAACGCCGAACGCAGTCGCGTGAGCTCGTCTTGGCGTCCGAACATCGGCGCCCAGAGTGTGCGCGGGACCGCGGGGGCGCGGGAGAGGATCTCGAGGACGCGCCATGTGGTTGCACGTCCCCGGTCGGTAGTCACACCGTCGACCGCCTTCACTACCACCGCGCCTCGCAGGAGGCGCTGCGCTCCCCGCCCGACAACCACCCAACCGTCCACGGCCGTCTGTAGCAACCGCGTCGCCGCGCTCATGACCGTTCCCGCGACGTCGTGGAGACCCGCGCCCGGCCCTTGCACGACGATGTCGCCGCTCTCGATCCCCGCCCGCGAGCGGAACCGAGTGCCCTCGATCCGCGTCGCATCGTCGTTGAGGGCTTCGACCGCCCTGTGCGCCTCGACCGCGGCGCGGGCGGCGCGCAGCGCGTCGTCCTCATGCGCGACGGGGAAGCCGAAGAACGCGATCACCATCTCCCCGATGACTCGCTCGACTCGCCCCCCGTGACGCTCGAGCACTTCGGTGGCGATGCACACGGCGCGCGCTCCGACCTGTGCGACCGCCTCGACATCGGCTGCGTCCTCGACCGAGGGTGCGAGGTCCACCGCTACAACCGTCACGGGTCTCCGCTCGCGGGGGAGCCAGGACCCGCCCTCGTCAGAAGTCACCTCCCGTCGGTATGCCGGCACCCAGAGCGAAGGATCGTGGCGGAGGATCGCCGCCTCGAGTTCGCGGAGCGCCGGCCCCGGCTCGACCCCGATGTCCTCGACGAGCATCGAACGTGCGCTCCGGTATGCCTCGAGCGCCTCCATCTGACGCCCGGCACGGTAGAGGGCCAGCATGAGGAAGCCGCGCAGCCGCTCCCGGAACGGATGCTCCCCGGTGAGCTGCTCCAGATCCGACACGAGTTCGCGACCTCGCCCGAGTGCCAACTCCGCCTCGAACCGGTCTTCGATCGCCTCGATCCTGAGCTCCTCGAGCGCCGAGATCGCGCGTTGCGCGAAGGGCACGTAAGTGAAGTCCGCCAGCGCCGGGCCACGCCACAGCCCGAGGGCTGTGGAGAGCTTTGCCGCTCGCACGTCGGGTGTAGCGCCGCGTGCCTCGTCGATGAGCCGCTTGAACCGGTGGGCATCGACGGCGCTCGGATCGATCGCGAGGCGGTAGCCGGCTCCGACCGTCTGCAAGAGCATGCCGGGCTGGCCCCTCCTCCTGCCTGGTTCGAGGACGCCCCGCAGCCTCGACACGAGGCCTTGTACGACGGTGGTCGCGGTGGCGGGAGGGCGCTCATCCCACAGTTCGTCGACGAGCCGCTCCGCCGACAGCGGTTCACCTGCGTGAAGGACCAGCAGGGCGAGGAGCGCGCGACCGCGCCCCGTCGGTAGGTCCCGTCGCCGGGTTCCGTCCAAGACTTCCATCGAGCCCAGGATCCGGAACTCCATCCGACTCTCCTGCACCTCATCCTCGGAGCGACCCCGGGCGCTGGCAGCCCCAATGTGACCCGTTGTTAGCGAGTCGTTAGCGCGACCATGCATTATCGCACCGGACGTAGTTCGAGAAGCGGGGAGGAAACCGCCATCGAATGCAAGCAGATCGGCTTAGCCTCAGGAGAAGAGGAGGAGCGCCATGTCAGAACCGTTCGCCTACATCGGCACGTACACGATCAAGCCCGGAAAACTCGAAGAAGCCCGCAAGTACTGCGCTGAACTCGTTGACTTCGTTGAGACGAACGAGCCGCGCATGATCGCGTTCCACATCTACCTCGATGAGGATGGCCAGAAGCTAACCACCCTGCAGGTCCATCCGGATCCGGCGTCGATGGAGTTGCACATGCAACTCAACGCCAAGCACTTCGCGACCGCCTTCGACTACCTGGACTCCACGGTGAGCGAACAGTTCTACGGACGGATCTCGGCTCCACTGGAGGCCGAGCTGGCGAAGTGGGATGACCCAGATGTCACCGTCACGCGGATGCCCGTGCATCAGGGTGGATTCACCCGCTCCAACGTCCGCTAGCCGAGGACATTATCGACACACCGTGTCGATCGGCCGTGCATCCCGTTGCGATGGGTCGATGGTCGAGGGGAAAGAGACGTGTCGGTCGCTGCCCCGGCCCTCAGACTTTCCTGACGGATAAGCGCGCGCACTGCGCCCCGGTATTCACTGGCCGCGGCCGAGCGGACCCGTAGCGGGGTCTAAGGTCTCGTCCATCGTGAACGGTGGCGTTCGGTTGGCCGATCTGCTCGCCGACCTCTCGCTGGTCTCGGATCACGGGCTCGGTCTCGGACGACGCGGTGCGGTCATGCC
>JALZEO010000313.1 GCA_030862025.1 Actinomycetota bacterium
CAGCATCCCCGTCCCGAGCAGCGTGAGCGGCAGCGAGTGCGGGGGCATCGGCTCACTCGGCCATCCGTGACGCCGGCCGACGACGAGCACGGCCGCGAGCGCTGCGATGCCTGCGTTGATGTGGACCACGGTGCCACCGGCGAAGTCGAGCGCCCCGAGTTGGAACAGCCAGCCGTTCGGGCTGAAGACCCAGTGGGCGATGGGCGAGTAGACCAGCAGCAACCAGGCGCCGAGGAAGACCGCGTAGCCGGCGAAGCGCAGACGGTCTGCGGTGGCGCCCGTGATGAGCGCCGGTGTGATGACCGCGAACATCATCTGATAGGCCACGAAGACGAGCGGTGGAATGCTCAGGGCGAAGTCATCGACGTAGCCGGGCAACTCTGTGGCCACGTCGGTCAGGCCCCGAAGCCCGGCGAAGTCGAATCCTCCGAGGAGTCCGCCCCCGAGGTCCGAGCCGAAAGCGAGCGTGAAGCCGAGTAAGGCCCACAACACGCTCACCAGCCCCATGGAGAAGAAGTTCTGCATGAGCATGCCGAGCACGTTCTTTGAGCGCACCATCCCGCCGTAGAAGAACGCAAGGCCCGGTGTCATGAACAGCACGAGCGCGGCGGAGGTCAGCAGCCACGCGGTGTTGCCCGAGTCCATCGCCTGCCCTCCTGCCTCCGTTTGGCAGCGCGGATGAACCCATAGCCGCGTTTCCGAGTCATGAAGCCCAGGTAACGCCTCTGTTTCGGAGCGCGAAGCCCGAATGTGCCATCCTGCCTCCGCCGACCAGCAGCTAGGCTGCCACGAACACCTGTTCGACTCTCGGAGGTCGTGGATGTGAAGCGCCCCCCCGAGCCGATCCTCCACGTCGACATGGACGCTTTCTACGCGTCAGTCGAGCAACGCGACGATCCCTCCCTCCAGGGACGGCCGGTCGCGGTCGGAGGGCTGGGCAATCGTGGCGTCGTCGCGGCCGCCTCGTACGAAGCACGACGCTTCGGTGTGCACAGCGCCATGCCGATGGTGCGTGCCCGCCGGCTTTGCCCTGGCCTTGTCGTCGTCCCGCCGGATTTCGGCAAGTACCTGGCGGTGTCGGGGGTGGTCCGGGAGGTCCTGCTGTCTTTTACCCCGCTCATCGAGTTTCTGGCGCTCGACGAGGCCTTCCTCGACGTCGGCGGTTCGGGGCGCCTGTTCGGACAACCGCCGCAGATCGCGACCCGCGTGCGGGCGGATGTGCGACATGAGACCGGCCTCGTGTGTTCGGTCGGGGCTGCACCGAACAAGTTCCTCGCCAAGCTCTGCTCCGAGAAGGCGAAGCCCGATGGGCTGCTGCACCTGCCGCACGCGCAGGTCGAGGCGTTCCTCCGTCCGCTGCCGGTCTCCGACCTCTGGGGAGCCGGTCTGAAGACGGTCGAGCGGCTCGAGCGCTATGGCTTTCGCACGATCGGGCAGGTCGCCGATAGCGATGCTCTCACTCTCGAACGGGTACTCGGCGGGAGGCTCGGCGCTCAACTGCATCGTCTCGCGCACGGAGAGGACCACCGCCTGGTTACCCCGCACGAGCCTGCCAAAAGTGTGTCGGCCGAGGAAACGTTCGATCACGACGTCGACGACCCGGAGCGCCTGCACCGTGAGTTGCTGCGTCTCTGCGAGAGGGTGGGGCAACGGCTGCGGTCGTCCCGGCTCGCGGGGCGGACCATCGTCTTGAAGGTGCGGTTCACGTCATTCGAGACGATTACCCGCTCGGTCACCCTCAGGTTGCATACCGACCGTACCCATGACCTCATCACGGTGGCCGGAGGCCTGCTCGACGACCTGCGTCTGGAACGCGTCCGGGTCCGCCTGCTCGGCGTCGCGGTATCGGGTCTCGTCGTGGGGGCGGCCGCGCGACAGCTCGCGCTCGATGGGGACTCGCGCTGGGAGGACGCCGAGCGGGCCGCGGACAGACTGCGCGCCCGCTTCGGCGCCGGGGCGGTCACCTACGGTTCACTGCTCTCGGGCGGGAGGCTGGAGGCGGGTGGGACTGATCAGGACGGGCCGCTACTTGTCCCGCCGGC
>JALZEO010000322.1 GCA_030862025.1 Actinomycetota bacterium
CTTTCCACCAGCGTACGCCGCACTGGAGGGCGTCGGCAGCGTGTCGTGGAGTCACCGGACGAGAAGGTTGTTCGGTGGTGAGTACGATGTCGACATCTCCTGGGTGAGGCAAGGGAAGCCAGTCCCAGCAGGTCCGGGGGGACAGCGTTGGAGGGCGGCATGGACAAGCAGCAGGAGTACGTGCTCCGCACCGTCGAGGAACGCGACATTCGTTTTATCCGCCTGTGGTTCACCGACGTGCTCGGCTTCCTCAAGAGCGTCGCTATCACCGCCGCGGAGCTCGAGGGTGCTTTCGTGGAGGGCATCGGCTTCGACGGGTCGGCCATCGACGGGTTTGCTCGGGTTCAAGAGGCCGACATGCTTGCCATGCCCGACGCGGGCACCTTCCAAGTGCTGCCCTGGCGACCTCAGTCGCAAGGCGTTGCCCGGATGTTCTGCGACATCACCGCTCCCGACGGACAACCGTTCTCCGCTGACCCGCGCCAGGTGCTGCGCCGTAACCTCCAGCGCGCCGCCGACATGGGGTTCACCTTCTACGTCCATCCCGAGATGGAGTTCTTCCTGTTCCCGTCGGCCGACGACCCCACGCCGCTCGACGAAGGCGGCTACTTCGACATGACTCCCAGCGACGTGCAGCAGGACTTCCGCCGGCAGGCGATCGACACCTTGGAGCAGATGGGAATCAGCGTCGAGTACAGCCACCACGAAGTGGCGCCCTCCCAGCACGAGATCGACCTGCGCTACGCCGATGCTCTCACCATGGCCGACAACATCATGACGTTCCGCCTCGTGGTCAAGGAGACGGCGCTCAGCCGCGGCATCTACGCGACCTTCATTCCAAAGCCGCTCGAGCGGCAATGGGGCAACGGCATGCACCTCCACATGTCGCTCTTCGAGGGCGATCGCAACGCTTTTCACGACCCATCCGACGAGTACCACCTGTCGAAGGTCGCAAAGGCTTTCACCGCGGGAATTCTGAGACACGCTCGCGAGATCACAGCCGTGACGAACCAGTGGGTGAACTCCTACAAGCGGCTGACACAGGGCCTCCCAGGCCCATTCCCCTCCGGAGAGGCTCCCGTCTACGTCTCGTGGGGCCGCAACAACCGCAGCGCGCTCGTCCGGGTCCCGATCTACAAGCCGAAGAAGGGCGCCTCGACCCGCATCGAGTACCGAGCCCCCGACCCCGCCTGTAACCCCTACCTGGCCTTCTCGGTCATCGTGGCCGCGGGACTGCGCGGAGTGGAGGAGAACTACGAGCTCCCGGAGGAGGCCGAGGACAACATCTACGCTATGACCGCCGCCGAACGGGCCGCGGCTGGGATCGGCCAGTTGCCCGCTGACCTCGGTGAGGCCCTGGCCGAGATGGAACGCTCAGAGCTCGTCGCGGAAGCGCTGGGCGAGCACGTGTTCGAGTTCTTCCTGCGCAACAAGCGCGCCGAGTGGAGCACGTACACCCGGCATGTCACGCCGTACGAACTCGAGCGCTACCTGCCAATGCTTTGACTTTCTCCGTCCTCCTCAAGGAGACGGATTCCCCGTGCAGTTAGGCAGCGGCTTCTGTTCCCAGGTACCGGGGACACGGGAGGGTGTCCCGTGACCCCGGTGGGCGCTTCGCAGTGGGGCGGACCAGGCGCCCGCCTCGCTTCACCCGAGGCTCACCTCGCGGCCAGTGGGCTGCGGCCGGAGCGTGCGATCCGTCGCCTGCGGGAGGCGGGCCTGTGGACGAACGAGGGTCCCGAGCCGGGGACGCTCGAGCTCATCGCGTTGATCTCAAACGCCGCTTCTCCCGAGGACGCCCTGGTCGTCGTCACCGATCTCGCCGTCCACCACCCTGACCTGTTCTCGACTCTCCACGACGACGATCCGTGGCTGCGCCGAGTCGTCGCTGTGGCCGGGGTGTCCCGTCCCCTCGGGGACCTCCTGGCCCGCTACCCCGACGCCCTCGGGGGGCTGCGCGATCCCCGGTCGTTCGAGCCCGAGGTGGTTGCCTCGGAAGTCGCGGCCGCCCTCGCTGGCCGCGCAGACCTCCCCACGCCGGCCGCGGCTGTGGCAAGGATTCGCCGGCGGACGACGGCCGCGATAGCCGCCCGCGACCTCACCGGCGCGGCCAGCGTGGAGGAGGTAGCACTCGACCTCGCCCGGCTGGCCGAGGGGGTGCTGGAGGGCTCGCTCGCGGCCCTTCAGGCCAGCATCGCCGGGGACAGCCCCGCTGCCCGTCTCGCCGTCATCGGCATGGGGAAACTCGGTGGCGAGGAGCTGAACTACGTCTCAGACGTCGACATCATGTTCGTCCACGAGCCGACCTCGGCGGGGGACGAGGCTCAGGCGGCAAGAGAAGCCCAGCAGGTTTGCGTCGCACTTCTGCAGCTCCTCAACGCCTCGACGACGATGGGCCGTGCGTACGAGGTCGATTCCACGCTGCGTCCGGAGGGACGCGACGGCCCGCTGTCGCGCACGCTGCCCAGCTACGTCGCGTACTGGCAGCGGTGGGCGGAGACCTGGGAGTTCCAGGCGTTGCTGAAGGCCCGACCTGTCGCTGGCGACCACGAGCTCGGGGCTCGCCTGATTGCGGCCGCGGAACCATTCGTATTCCCCGAGCGCCTCGCCCCGGAAGTCGTGTCCGAGGTCCGAGACATGAAGGGCCGGGTCGAGTCCAAGAAGGAGGTTCGGCGCGAGGCCCAGCGTCAGCTGAAGCTCGGCCCAGGCGGGATACGCGACATCGAGTTCGCGGTCCAGCTGCTCCAGCTCGTACATGGCCGTGCGGATCCCAGCGTGCGTGAGCGTTCGACGCTGGGGGCGCTTTCCGCGCTCGCGCATGGCGGTTACGTGGCCGAGGATGACGCCGCCACGTTCGTCGACGCCTACCGCTGGCTGCGCAGCATCGAGCACCGCCTGCAGCTCGCCGCTGAGCGTCGCACCCACACCCTGCCAACAGACCCTGAGCGGCTGGAAGAGCTCGCCCGCAGCCTCGGCTACCGGGCGGTCGAGCAGCGCCCCGCTCGCGAGCCGTTCCTGGCCCGGTTGAAGGTTGTGCAGGGCGAGGTGCGTGATCTGCACGCCAAGCTCTTCTATCGCCCCCTCCTCGAGATGCATGCTCGCGTCCCGGCCACAGACGCAGGCATCGTCCGCGAACGATTCGACGAGGATGCCGCGATCGCCCGGCTCGAGGCGCTCGGCTTCCGCGACGCCGCCGGGGTGTTGCGGGACATCCGAGCGATGACCAGCGGGATGACGCGGCGCGCCTTGACGGTACGGGTCGTGCTGCCCGCGATGCTCCATGCGCTGTCCGAGAG
>JALZEO010000358.1 GCA_030862025.1 Actinomycetota bacterium
TACCGCATCGGCATCGTCATGTCGGCTGTGGGCAACCACGAGGAGCAGTACGGCATGAGCGTCGGCCCGATCGCCGCCGCGGTGATCCTCGCGGACAAGTACGACGTCCATCGCAGCCGCGTGCGCGACAAGGCGGACACCGCGGCGGACATCCACGATCGTGTGAATTTCGCCGTTACCCGCTCGTTCCTGCGGGTCGACGTCCAGGCTGCGACCATTACGCTCGAACTCGAGCTCGACACGTCCATTAGCGCGCTGCTCGAGTACTTCGAGATATTTCTCGAGCGCATGATCATGTGCCGTCGGGCGGCACGCACCCTCGGCTGCGAATTCCGCATCGTCGCGAACGGCATTCCGCTGGGGTAGGCGACCGGCTGGCTGGCTAGAGCAGCGCAGGCGCCGCGAACATGCCATGAGGAGAAAGCCAGTCAGGAAGACGAACAGGGAGGGAGAGTGAAAAGGAGCCGGCTGCTCGCCTCGATCATCGGCGTGGCCATCGTTGTTGTCGGCCTGCTCGCGTGGATGGTCGGGCTGGGTGCCCGCCCCCGACTCGGCCTCGACCTCCAAGGTGGGATCAGCGTCATCCTCACTCCCGTGACACAGCCAGGACAGCCGGTCGACGACGAGGTGCTCGACGAGACCATCGAGGTCATTCGCAGCCGTGTCGACAGCTTGGGGGTCGCTGAGCCCGAGATCGCCCGTCAGGGCGATGACGTCCTCGTCCAGCTCCCGGGTCTCGAGGACCGCGAGCGTGCCCTGTCGGTCATCGGACGCACTGCGAAGTTGACCTTCCGCCCCGTGCTCGAGGCCATCTCACCGGCCGATCCCCGCTACCTGGAGGCGGGCCCGGACTGTTCGACCAACCTAAAGCCCGAACAGCCGGTTCCCGACGACCAGGAAGCCGTCCTGTGCGGCAGTCCCGACGACGCGGGCGAGACTATCCCCGAGCAGGCCGCGCCCAGCCTCAAGTACCGGGTGGGCCCAGCCGCATTGACGGGGCAGGGCATCTCCGACGCCCGTGCCGTGAACCAGACCACCGGGCAGGGGCAGCTCACGAACGACTACGTGGTCTCGTTGCAGTTGAGCGGCGATGCGGCCGACAGATTCGGCCAGATCACGGCCGACCTCGCCTGCAAACGTGATCAGGGCGATCCCGGCGGCGGGCGCTTCGCGATCGTGCTCGACGGGGTCGTCGAGAGTGCCCCGGGGGTTGACCCGCAGGTGCAGTGCGGCGTCGGCATCGCCGGGGGCGAGGCCCAGATCACTGTCGGCGGTGAGCAGGAGGCTGCTCAGGATCTCGCGCTCGTGCTGCGGACCGGGGCGCTGCCGGTGACCCTCGAGCCCTCGACCGCCTACAACGTCTCACCGACTCTGGGAGCGGCGGCACTTCGGGCGGGCATCATCGCAGGCCTCATCGGGCTTGCACTCGTCGCCGCATACCTCATCTTCTTCTACCGCTGGCTGGGGGTTATCGGCGTCGGCGGGCTGGCGGTCTTCGCGGTGTGGATCGTGGGGCTCATCAGCCTGCTCGGTGAGGCGGGGTTCACGCTCACGCTCGCGGGCATCGCGGGAGTGATCGTCTCGGTCGCGATCGCCGCCGATTCGTCCATTCTCTACTTCGAGCGCATCCGCGACGAGCTCGAGCTCGGGAAGACCATGCGCACAGCCGTCATGCGCGCCTTCCAGCCCTCGTTCCGCACAAATCTCACTGCGAACACCGTCACCTTCGTGGCCGCGGTCATCCTCTACTTCCTGGCGGTAGGGCCGGTGCGCGGCTTCGCCTTCACTCTTGGCCTGTCCACCGTGATCGACCTCGTCATCCTCTACCTCTTCACACGCCCATGCGCGCAGCTGCTCGGCGGCAGCCGGTTTCTCACTCGGCGGAGTGCGCGCGTCGCGATCGCACCGCAGGCGGCGGGTGGTGCGCGATGAGGGCTGGAGACGGGAGGAGCTCCACTACCGCGACCCCAGGCGCGAGAGGGATCTGTCCATGAGGGCCCCGAACTTCGATTTCGTCGGACGTCGCCACCTGTGGTGGGCCATCTCGGGGCTCCTGGTGCTCGTCTCGGTTACCTCGCTCGCCACTCGTCAGCTCAACCTCTCCATCGAGTTCGTCGGCGGCTCGTCGTTCGTGGTCAGCGGGATCACCGCGCCGGTAAGCGACGAGGAGCTCGAGAGCGTGGCGGCGCAGGCCGGGGCGACAGACGTGCAGGCGCAGCTGGTGGAGGACGGCGGACGGGTCACCGGCGCCATCGTGCAGACGGCAGCGATCGAGCCTGGCTCCGAGACGGAAACCGCCGTTGCCGAGGCGCTGCGGACGGCGGGGAGCGGGGACAACGTCGAGGTGAGCTTCGTCGGGCCAACCTGGGGGGCACGCATCTCCGAGAAGATGCTTCAGGCGCTCCTGGTCTTCCTCATCGCCATCGTCGCCTACATCACGGTGCGGCTCGAGTTCAAGATGTCGGTGGCAGCGCTGATTGCCCTCTCCCACGACATCCTCCTCACCGCAGGTGTGTACTCGGCGTTCCAGTTCAAGGTCAGCCCCGAGACCGTCATCGCCTTCCTCACCATCCTCGGATACTCCCTCTACGACACCGTCGTGGTCTTCGACCGGGTTCAGGAGACAACCGGGCGGCTAGGTACGGCCGGCAGGAGGACCTACTCGGAGGCGGTCAACACCTCCATGAACGAGGTGTTCTGGCGCTCGGTGAACACGTCGGCGATGGCGGTCCTGCCGGTGCTCGCATTGCTCGTCATCGGCTCGCAGCTGCTCGGAGCGACAACCCTCGAGGACCTGTCGATCGCCCTGTTTGTCGGCATGCTAAGCGGTGTCTACTCCTCCCTCTTCATAGCCGGTCCGTTTCTCGCGGTCTGGCGGGAGCGCGAACCCCAGATGGTCGCCCTCGCCCGCAAGGCCGGTCGGCGCGCCACCAGTGACCTGCAGCCGGGCGAACCCATCACGGTCCCGGTCGCCGGCACCGAGGCCGAGGCGGAGACGGCGACCGCAGACAGGAGAGCCGAGAGCGCGGCGGCAAGGCGGCCAGCGCTGGAGCCGCGCGGCTACGTCCGTGGTCCCGGCCGCAAGCCTCGGAGTAAACGCAGGTGACGCACCAGGCCAGCCCGACTCCCTCGCGGTGTGGGGCAAGTCAAGACCGCTCCTCTATGCTCCCGCACGAATCGGCACGCTGGTGCTCGTAGCCATCGACGCGGAAGCCCTCCGTGCCCTCGTCCGTGAGATTCCGGACTTTCCGCGTCGCGGCGTGAGCTTCAAGGACGTGACACCCCTTCTGGGTGACCACGTGGCCTTTTCGACCGTCGTCGATGCGATCGTCGTAGCGTTCGGGCGGGGGAACATCGACAAGGTCGTGGGAATCGAGGCGCGTGGGTTCATCCTCGCTGCCCCCGTCGCCTACCACTTCGGCGCCGGATTCGTGCCGCTCCGAAAGCGCGGCAAGCTGCCCGGGGCCACGCGTTCGGTGAGCTACGAGCTCGAGTACGGCAGCGAGGTGCTCGAGGTCCACGAGGACGCCATCGTCCCGCGGGAACGGGTCCTCATCGTCGACGACGTACTTGCCACCGGGGGGACGGCACGAGCAGCCGCTCAGCTCGTCGAGGAGCTCGGGGGCTCAGTGTCGGGGATGGCTTTCCTGATCGAGCTCGCCTTCCTGAGGGGTGCCGAGAGGATCGGCGACTATGAGCGCGTGAGCCTTCTCACCTACTGACTCTCGTGGCTTACTAGGCGGCGGCGGTTACCCTTATAGGCGTGCGCTGCTCGAGCGACCTGCGGGTCGCTGCTGCTGCTTGAGCAACTGCGACATGGAGGAGGGTCCGTGGCAGCCCCCGGGACAGGTTTGACCTCGGACCCAGACGCCGGTCGAAGTGAGACACCCGCCTCCGAGGGAGTTGTGCACGGGGAGGAAGCGGCGGACGAGACGGACTGGCCCTCCGGGGCTCGCGCCCCGACCCGTGGCCGTCTCCCCGAGGCGAGACCTCGCCCCAGCGGCGTCAAGGGCGTGCTCGCCCGTCTGCCCCTACCTAGTCGGGAGCTCATCCCC
>JALZEO010000360.1 GCA_030862025.1 Actinomycetota bacterium
GTTTCACGCCCCGTGCTCGTGAAGACGGGACGGCGCGGGCGTGATTCAGCGCAGACCAGCATCGGCGCGGGCAGCCGTCAGTCAGCCCCCGCTTCCCGTTGGCGGTGTCGCCACGCGGAGCACACCCGACTCCGGCGATGAGCACGCTGCGCCACCACGCAGCCAGAGCAGTGGAGTCGTGAGCCTGACGGTCACATGCGGAAGCGACGGAGGAGCAGAGCGAGAATGCCTACCATCCAACAGCTGGTGCGCAAGGGACGCAGCGCCAAGTCGGAGAAGACGAAGTCCCCAGCGCTGCGTGGCTCACCACAGCGCCGAGGCGTCTGCACGCGCGTCTACACCACTACTCCAAAGAAGCCGAACTCCGCCTTGCGCAAGGTCTGCCGCGTTCGCCTGACGAGCGGCGTGGAAGTGACCGCATACATCCCTGGTGAAGGTCATAACCTGCAGGAGCACTCCATCGTGCTGGTGCGGGGGGGCCGGGTGAAGGATCTGCCGGGGGTGCGTTACAAGGTCATTCGGGGAACCCTCGACGCGGCGCCGGTGCGAGACCGCAGGCAGAGCCGTTCCCGCTACGGAGTGAAGAGGGAGGGCTAGGGCCTGCCTGTCGGGCCGCGCTCCCATCGAGCTACAGGAGACGAGGACATGCCACGCAAGGGCACCATTGGCCGTCGCAAACTGCCAGCCGACCCCAAGTACGGCTCGGTGCTCGTGACCCAGATGACCAACCGGATCATGAGAGACGGCAAGCGATCGTTGGCTGAGGGCACCATCTACGATGCGCTCGCGATCATCGGCAATCGCACGCAGGGCGGTGACCCGCTGTCCGTCCTCAAACGAGCCGTCGACAACGTCCGTCCCTCGCTCGAGGTGAAGTCACGGCGCGTCGGCGGAGCGACGTACCAGGTACCTGTCGAAGTGCGGCCTGCCCGCGCAACCACCCTCGCACTGCGATGGATCGTCTCCTACGCCCGTATCCGGCGCGAGAAGACGATGCCAGAACGGCTCGCGGGCGAGTTGCTCGACGCTTCGAACGGCATAGGGGCGTCGCTGAAGCGCCGGGAGGACACACACAAGATGGCCGAGGCCAACCGTGCCTTCGCCCACTACCGCTGGTAGGCAGGTAGGTAGACATTTTCCTATCTTTCCCACCTTAATTGCAGGAATTGCATCATGACGGCAATACGCGAATATCCTCTCGCCAGGACCCGCAACATCGGGATCATGGCTCACATCGACGCGGGTAAGACGACGACGACCGAGCGGATCCTCTATTACACGGGCCGCACCTACAAGATTGGCGAGGTACACGAAGGCTCTGCTGTGATGGACTGGATGGTTCAGGAGCAGGAGCGCGGTATCACCATCACGTCCGCTGCCACTACTTGCCGCTGGAAAGATCACTGGATCAACGTCATCGACACACCCGGTCACGTTGATTTTACCGTTGAAGTGGAACGGTCCTTGCGCGTTCTCGACGGCGCCATAGCGGTGTTTGACGGTGTCGCCGGTGTTGAGCCGCAATCCGAGACCGTGTGGCGGCAGGCGGACAACTATCACGTACCGCGTATCTGCTTCGTCAACAAGCTTGACCGCATCGGAGCTTCATTCGAGAAGTCGCTCGAATCCATCCAGACCCGTCTCACGCCCAATGCCGTTGCCATCCAAATTCCCATTGGCGTTGAGGATGCGCACGAAGGTGTCGTAGACCTCATCGGCAGGCGTGCTCTCGTCTGGCGTGGGGACGACCTCGGCGCGTCATGGGACACGATCGATATCCCCGACGACCTCGCTGAGGAGGCTCAGGTCTGGCGCGACCGTCTCGTGGAGCAGGTAGCGGAATCAAACGACGAACTGCTCGAGCACTACCTTGAGAGCGGCACGCTCTCGCCTGAGCAGATCCGGGCGGGGCTTCGCAGTGCCACGATCGCCAACACGCTCGTACCCGTCCTGTGCGGTTCGGCATTCAAGAACAAGGGGGTTCAGCCGCTGCTCGACGCGGTCGTCGACCTTCTCCCCTCTCCGCTCGACGTTCCCCCGATCCGTGGCAAGGAGCCGAAGACGGGTGAAGACGTCGTGCGCGAGGCGGACGACAGCACTCCCTTCTCGGCACTCGCATTCAAGGTCATGACCGATCCCTACGTCGGGACGCTCACCTTCGCACGCGTGTACTCCGGCACGCTCGAGGCCGGCTCCCACGTGCTCAATGTCACGAAGGGTCGCCGCGAGCGCATCGGGCGCATCCTCCAGATGCACGCGAACTCGCGTGAGGAGAGGGAAGCCGCGTACACCGGCGACATCGTTGCCTTCGTCGGGTTGAAGGCCACGACTACGGGAGACACGCTCACCGACCCGAGACGACCCATCCTGCTCGAGTCGATGGAGTTCCCCGAGCCGGTCATACATATCGCGATCGAGCCGAAGACGAAGGCGGATCAGGAGAAGTTGTCGACCGCGCTCCAGAAGCTCGCCGAGGAAGACCCGACCTTCCGGGTTTCGACCAACGAGGACACCGGTCAGACGATTATCGGTGGGATGGGTGAACTCCATCTGGAAGTCATCGTCGACCGGCTCATGCGAGAGTTCAGGGTCGGGGCAAACGTCGGCCGGCCCCAGGTCGCCTATCGCGAGACCATCAAGCGCGACGTGAAGGACATCGAGCTCCGCTATGTGCGCCAGACCGGAGGCCGAGGCCAGTACGGTCATGTCGTAATCAACCTCGAGCGGCTCGAGCCCGGGCAGGGCTACGAGTTCGAGAGCCGCATCGCAGGAGGAGTGGTCCCCCGCGAGTACATCCCCGCCGTCGAGGCTGGAATCAAGTCAGCGCTCGAGGGGGGCGTACTGGCTGGCTATCCAATCGTCGACGTGAAAGCGGTGCTCACCGACGGCTCGTATCACGACGTCGACTCTTCGGAGATGGCCTTCAAGATCGCGGGCTCGATGGCGGCGAAGAAGGCTGCGGAGAAGACCGGCATTCAGATCCTCGAGCCCGTCATGGCCGTCGAGGTCGTGACCCCCGAAGACTACATGGGTGATGTCATCGGGGATCTGACGGCACGGCGTGGACACATCGACTCGATGGAGCCACGCGGTCAAGCGCAGGTCATACGTGCGCAGGTTCCGCTCTCCGAGATGTTCGGCTATGCAACCGACCTTCGCTCTATGAGTCAGGGCCGGGCCACGTACAGCATGCAGTTCGCCTCGTACCAGGCGGCCCCCACCAGTGTCCAACAGGAGATCGTCGCGAAGACCCGCGGCGAGTAGCACGACACCTACGACGTCACCTTCGGGGCTGGGAGACCGGAGGGGCGCCCTCGGAGGCGCGAGGAAAAGGCCGTGAGTCCGGAGGAGTGGTCTCGGTGCGTCCTCGACCGCGACGAGGCAGGATTGTGCAGTCCGTGGTGGAGGCGGAGGTATCTGAAGGAGTTTGATGATGGCTAAGGCGAAGTTCGAGCGGACGAAGCCGCATTTGAATATTGGGACGATCGGTCATATCGATCATGGGAAGACGACGTTGACGGCGGCGATTACGAACG
>JALZEO010000039.1 GCA_030862025.1 Actinomycetota bacterium
GCACTGTGCGCATCAGGGGCCGGCGGGGCGGGGAGGGGGGATGCTGGCGCGTCGGGCTCGAGGGTAGGGGCGAACTCGTCGAGGAACACACGGCGCAAGCTCTGTGAGGAGCGGGAGTACCGTGCGAACAGCGCCCCCTTGACGACCTCTGGCAGGTTCGTGAGCGCGAAGACGTCTCCGTCGATGTTCGTGACGTAGCGTGCGAGTAGGGCGCGCTCGGAAGGGGAGAACGTCTCGGTCACGGACCCACCTGCACTAACGCCTTTCTGGAGGAGCGGCGGTCCGAGGGCTGAATGGCTCCTCACCGTCCGCGCTGGACTCCTGGGGATCGGTATGGCCCGGCAGTTCGTCCTGTGTCGCGGCTTGCGAGGAGCGGTCAGAGGTGGGGCTCATGTCGCCTGACGTCTCCGGCTGGGGCGACAGCACGAGGTCATCGAGTGCCGGATCGAACGCGAAGGAAAGCTCGTCGCTGAAGCGATGCTCGTCCGGCCGAATCGGATCGAGGCGGCGGGGTGTCTCCCCGGCCGCCCAGCGCAGGGCCGATGCGTGACGTTCGTCGCTCGGGATCCCGGCGGCAACCATGAGATCGTGCACCGCCCGAGTCTCGGGGGACTTGCCTGCCTTCGCATATGCCCACAGCAGCTCGCGAAAGCGGGGCTCGGTGATCGGCACGTCGGCTGCGACGAGTCGCTCGAGCAGCGCGCGGGCCTGGTCGAGCTTCCTGCGTCGGATGAGCGCCGAGATGATGTCGCCGCCGTGCGCTTCGGTCGGCTGAGCACCGGCAGCGATGGCACGTTCGAGCACGCCAACCGCGTGGTCCAGTCGGCCCCCTACCACGAGGGCACTCAGCAGCAGTCCGAGGTGGCGGGAGTCAAGCCCGCCGGAGGCCAATAACTGATCGGCGCACCGGAGCGCCTCATCAAATCGCTTCGCGCGGACATACCCGGCCAGCAGGACGCGTCGATGGCGGGGTTCGATCGTGACTCCGTTGCTCGCGAGGCGGTCGAAGAGCGACGCTGCCTCATCGAGGCGGCGGGCCCGGACCTCGGCGGTAATTGCAGCCGTGATCTGGCCAGGCTGCGGCTGCATGCCGAGCACGAGCATCCATTCGAGTGCCCCTACAGCTCGCTCCACGGCTCGCCGCGACATCGACAGGTCGAAGAGGTTCTGGAGGTTCTCGGTGGTGGGAACCTGGCCCGCATCGGCGATCTCCTCAGCGATGTCCCAGGACGCCTCGAACTCACCCGCCACGATGGCGGCGGCGAGCAGCGCGTTCCGGTGCAGGGTCGTGATGGGAAGCCCGAGACCGACGAGACGGTCACGCAGCTCGAGCGCATCACGGTATTGACCGGCGGCGGCGTAGGCGCGCAGGAGCTCACCGTAGGCTCGTGTTGAAGGGCCCGCCCCCACGGCTGAGAGCTGGTCGAGCAATGTCCGGGCCCGATCGAGTTCGCCTTTGCGCACGCAGAGCGCGATCACCGCGTCGGTGCGGGCGGCGTCGGGAACGATCCCCGCCTCCAGCATGAGCTCGACCACTTCGACGACGGGCTTCACGACGCCTTGCCGCAGGTAGGCTCCCAGGAGGGCGGCGTAATCGGCGGGGCGGGCCGTCAAACCTGCGGCTGAGAGCTGAGTGAGAAGCTGCCGCGCCACCCGCAGCCGTCCAGCAGCCAGATAGACTCCGAGCAGACTTCGAGCCACCTCCGGGCGTAGTCGCACGCCGTCGTCGCTCATGGCGTCCAGGGTCTCGGTGGCCGCCTCGAGATCACCGGCGCGCGCATGCGCGAGCACGAGAGCGGCATACTCGTCATCGCCCGGCCGCAAGCCCTCGACGCGCATCGCCTGCAGTACCTCGCGGGCACCGGACAGGTGGTGCGCGGAGCTGTAAGCGTCGAGGAGTATCGCGTAGTGCTCGCGTTCCGGCCTCAGTCCGGACGCCCGCATGCGCTCCAATACCGCCCGGGCACGGTTCGTGTCGCCAGCGGCGGCGAACTGACGCATGGCGCGGGCATGCGCATCCGTCCCGGCCGAGCCACTCGTACTCATCGGGTGACCTCGCTGTCGTCTCCGGCTGCAGGAGTGGTTTTGGCGGGGGGAGCGGTCTTGTCTTCGTCGTGACCGCGACGAGATGATCCAAGACCACTGCGGCTGTCGATTTTCGCTGCTTCCCGGCCGAACTGATCGGCCTCTCCCTCGGCTTCGAGCCCGAGCAGCCGCTCAAGGCCCACAGTGACCCCTCGATGGGTGGCCACGGTGCGCACGGCGAGGAGAACCCCCGGCATGAAGGCCGTTCGGTCCACCGCATCGTGGCGGATCGTCAGCGTCTGTCCCTGAGCCCCGAACAGCACCTCCTGGTGAGCTACGAGGCCGGGCAGCCGGACGGCATGCACTCGAATGCCGCTCCTGTCGGTGCCACGAGCATCCATTCTGGACTCAGCCGCGTGCTCATGGACCATAGGGACGGTGGGCCCCGTGCGGTCGAAGGTGTGCTGACGAGCCTCCGCAATGAGATCCGCTGTCCGTAGCGCTGTGCCACTCGGGGCATCACGTTTCGCGTCGTGATGCAGCTCCACGATCTCGACGTCGGGGAGATGACGTGCGGCCAGCTGCGCGAGGCTCATCATGAGCACAGCTCCGAGCGCGAAGTTCGGTGCCACGACGGCGTTCGCGCCGTACCGTCGGGACAGCTCGCGGAAATGATCAAGGTCGTTGCCCGTCCAACCGGTCGTACCGACGACTGAGTGCACACCGTGCTCGAGATACCACTCAACGTTGCGGGCGACGGCATCAGGAATGGTGAAGTCGACGGCTACCTCCGCGTCCGCCTCCCTCAAGGCGTCGAGCTCCCCGGCCAGAACGAGGCTGGTTTCTAGGCCGGCGACCCGGGCCAAAGGCAGGCGAGCATGCCTCGGGCTCACCGCCGCGACCAACTCGAGATCGTCGGCAGCAAGGACAGAACGGCAGACCACTTGGCCCATGCGGCCAGCCGCTCCTACCACGCCGACCCGTCGTGTCGCCATCGTCCTTCTTCTGGTCGCCGGTTCACAAGGGTAGAAGCCCGTCTCGGCCGGCGCTCCAGGCCGAGGTGTTTGCGTGACGATCCTCTTCGACTACCGAGGATCAAGACCGGTGCAATCGCCTGGCAGGTGCCTCTAGCGCACGTACCCGGCGAAGCGATCGCTGTCCTCGGGTTTGAAGGGCCCGACCACAGCCAAGCATCTCGGGGCGGCGAGCAACTCCGAGGCGAGTTGGCGGACGGCGTCGACGTCGACCGCGTCGATGCCGGCGAGGGCCTCGTCCACGCTCGTGAGCTCCGCGCCCGTGGCGACCATCTTCCCAATGCGGGTCATACGAGAGCTCGTGTCCTCAAGACCGAGCACCAAGCCTCCCTTCACATTGCCCTTCGCACGCTCGACCTCGTGGGCCTCGATCGTGCCTGGGAGCCGATCCAGTTCGTCGCACAGCACCTTGAGCAATTCGTCCACCTTGGCCGGCGTCGTCCCGGCGTACGCC
>JALZEO010000054.1 GCA_030862025.1 Actinomycetota bacterium
TCGGCAAGGAGACAGCCGCAGCCCTCAAGGCAGAAGCGCAGCGGAGAAGCGCGAGTAAGGTATGGTTCGGGCACATCGCCTTTGCTACTCTTTAGGGCCACAAGCCTACATAGCAAGGCACTGCGCCTGACTACCAGCAGCCTATAAACCGAGCGCCCACGGCATCTACTGAGAAAGGTACAAGGAGCAAGCGGTAGAGCTCGCGACCCTCTACTAGAGGAGAGCCGGGTTCTACTAGGCCGTCCCGGACTACGGTCCACAGAACGCCGTGCTTTCCTTCGAGGACCTCGCGCTTCCCAGACTGACCGAAAGTATGACGAAGGCTATCACGGGCGTGGGTCTAGAGTCGGGGCCGGGACTCGTCTCCGAGAGGATGATGGCGAGAGCCAAGTCGCTCCCCGCGAGCTAGCCACGCGGCACGAGCGCTAGCGCCCGCACCGGGCTGCCGGTCCCGCCGGTGAGCTTCAGCGGTGCCACGACGAGCAGCGCGCCGGTCGGCGGCAGCGAAGCAAGATTGGCGAGCTGCGTGACGCCGTACTTCCCCGCACCCATGAGGTAGTAATGAGCCGGGAACGGCGGGTCGAAGTCGGCCGCCGCGCCCGCGTCGATACCGACGGTCTCCACCCCGACGCCGACGAGCGGTGACTCCTCGGCGATCCAACGGGCGCACTCGGTGTCGGGTCCTGGAGAGTGTGGGTTGCCCGAATCGTCGGGATTGAGGAAGAGCTCCGCGTCGTGGGCGCGTGCGTCCCAGCCCGTGTGTAGCAGCAGCCAGCCACCATCGGGCAGGGGCCCGTGCTCGCCTTCGAACGCCCGTACGTCCTCGACGGTGAGCAGGTAGTCGGGGTCTTCTGCGGACTCGGCGGACCTGTCGATCACGACCGCCGGCGCGACGAGATGGCGGGGCGGCACCCGCGACACGTCGATTCCGTCGCGGCCGGTGATCCAGTGAATCGGGGCGTCGAAATGCGTGCCGACGTGCTCGCCGATCTCGAGCCAGTTCCACGCCCACGCGGGCCCGCGCTCGTCGTAGCGGCTGATCTCGTGAACCTTCAGGCCCGGCGTTTGCGCGAACTGCTCGGGGAGTTGGATGACCGGGGTGCGCTCATGAAGCGGTTGGGTGAGGTCTACGATCTCGACGGTCCCGCTGGCGAGCGACTCGATGAGGGACGCGACGGGGTCTTGGGAAATCATCTAGCTCCTCCTTGCTCACGTTCTTCGTTACTCAATGAGCGCGAAATGCCTCCTCGAGCCACTCGGCTCGCACCTCGGGATTGACCTTGGCGTCGATCACGAGCGGCCCGTCGCGCAGCCCGAGCCAACTTTTGAGCGGGGCTACTAGATCCTCGCTGTTACGCACCGTGATGCCGTCGGCCCCTGCCGCGCGCGCGATCGCGGCGAAGTCGGTGTCGGGGAAGCGTGCGAGATCCACCGGGCGACCCATCAGGCCGAAGTGGTGTACCTCCGCGCCATAAGCCGCGTCGTTGTAGATCACGACGAGCATCGGCAGGCGGCAGCGCGCCGCCGTCTCCAGCTCGCCCAGGGCCATCAGAGTCCCGCCATCGCCTAGGGCCGCGACGGAGAGCCGGTCGGGCCGGGCGACCGCGGCACCGATCCCACTGGCAAGCCCCAAGCCCACCGACTGGAAGGCTTGCGGGAAGATGAAGCCTTGCTGGTCGGGTACCGCGAGGTACCTCGAAGGGTAGCCGAGGAAGTGTCCGGAGTCGGTAGCGACCGTGCGCTCCATCGGCAACAGATCATCTAGCGCGATGCTCAAGGTTCGCGGGTCGATGTACTCGGCGGTGCCGAGATCTTCGTAGGGTTCGTCGCGCCAACGTCGGGTGGAGATCTCGCGCGCAAGCTCCTTCCTGCGGAAGCCTTCCTTGCGGACGTCGCGCCGGTCGAGTTCCTCGACGATCGCCCACGCGGTCGCAGCCGCGTCGCCAACGACACCGACATCGACGCGGTGGAGCGCCCCGATCATCTCCTCGTCGAGGTCGACCTGCACTACGCGCGCGGTGGACGAAAAGAGCCTGCCGTGGCTGACGGTCCAATGGTTCAGCGAGGCACCGAACGCGAGCACGACGTCCGCCTCGGACCACAGCTCGGCGGCAAGCGGAGAAGAGAAGCCACCGGCGATGCCGACAGCGTACGGGAGGCCGGTGAAGAGACCGTGCCCCACCGCGCTCGTCGCCAGCAGCCCCCCTACCTGATCGGCGAGCGCCTCGAGTGCCTCGCGCGCGCCAGCGAGGGCGGCACCGCGTCCCGCCAAGATCACCGGTCGGGTAGAAGAAGCGAGCAGATCCGCGACCTCGGCGACCGAGCGGTCTGCCGGGCGCGGTGGCTTCAACGTCGGCCCTCCCCGATTGGCCGACAGATCGTCGTCACGGGACATCTCCACTACACTGATCGGGATGTTGAGGACGACGGGGCGGCGCTCGACCTGCGTGCGGCGCAGCGCCCGGGCGGCATCCATGGCGGCGGTCTTTGGCCCGCGTACGCGCTCGGAAATCGCACCGGCAGTCCTCGCTAAGGCGCCTTGGTCGATCTTGAAGTTCGACCAGAGCGCCTCGGCGGGCGTATCCGCTGCGAGCACCAGCAGCGGCGTGCGGCTCTTTGCGGCTTCCGTCAGCCCGGTGAGCGTGTTCGTGAAGCCAGGACCCTGATGGACGCTGCATACGCCGACCTTCCCGCAGGCGCGGGCGTAGCCGTCGGCCATCATGATCGCTCCACCCTCGTGGCGGGCGGAATAGAACGTCGCGCCGGCCGCGTGAAGCGCGTTCGTTACGGCAAAGTTGCCGCTACCGACGAGCCCGAAGAACACCTCAACCCCGCGGTCGGCCAGCGTTCGTCCGATCGCCTCAGAGACCTGCATCGTCCCCCTCCCTAGCTCGTGACGGTCGTTCGCATGCATGGCCGGCAGCAAAGTAGCAGCCGCCGATCTGCAACAACTTCGAGAAGCCTGTCACCCCTACCCTGCCCCCGCTCGGTACGTCCGGTTCTCGGGATATCCGCACAAACCTTACAATGATCCGGAGGATCACGCAACGAGGATCGAGGAAACAGTCCACACCGCTGGCTGCACGGGCTCGAGTTCCTGTTTGGCGATGCCGACGAGCCGTGCTACTGACCTAACGTACGTCGAGCACGGATCTTCACTATTTCGGACCCGCGCTGGGGGTCTCCTCGGTATCGGCTGCGGTACCGCCGAGGGCCCCGGGCCGCTAGCGTCCGCTCTGCGGCTTCAACGGCCCTTGAAGGGCTTTAAAAGACCTTTTGAACATCCTCTCGGGTCGAGGTCGCCAGCCGAATGAAACCTTAGTATCCCCTCGAGGAGCCGCCTCCCGAATAACTTCCTCCAATGTGCTGAAACAGCCGGTCACCCCGGTCACTCATCAGCTAGACAGGTTTTGCCGCTTATCTCAGCCCTTTTCTTGACCGGCGGAGTTCCGGTCACCCCTGTTTCCCTGCTGGTCACCTTTCTCGTCAAGAGTAAAGAGTGGGAGTGATCAGCGGCGTTGCCCCCTTGACCGGAAGGGGGGCGGTCAAGAAAGAGGCTTACCTATAGCGCTTTCGGCCTTCATTCGAGGTTGACCGGGATGACCGGCTGTTTTCGGGGAGGGGAAGAAGGTAATTAGACTGGCACCATCATCTCAGCCACGACAAATCTTGTGCCTGTAGGGGGCGGATTGCCGCTATTCGCCGAACCACAAGACCAAAAATAGGGGAGTAAGATACGAAGGCGAGGAACGACCAAGCTACGTGCTGTAAGGAGGATCCCCTGTGTCGCCGAGTACTGAGGACATACTCTCCCGTGTACT
>JALZEO010000109.1 GCA_030862025.1 Actinomycetota bacterium
CCGTCCGGTACTCCGTCACGGTCCTGGTGGGGCCCGGCACCGGACGTTCTATGACCCGGACGACCTCTCTGGGTGGGGGAACCTCAACCGGAGGGTCCTGTGGAGGCGACAGCGGGACTGTGGGGCCCTCGATGTACTCCGTCGCCTGCTCCGTCCAGCCGCTGATCACGGTTCGCGTCTCCGTGGGGCCGGGTACCGGATAGCCAACCTCCACCGGACTGCGAAAGGCCACCGACAGTCCCCACAGCATCCCCACCGTCACGAACGCAAGGGCGACCAGGCCGACGACAATCCACACGATCTGCCGCTGCTGCTCCGGCCAGGTGACCATCTCCGGCCAATCGGTGCGGTTCATGGAGCTTCGTCCTAGGTCGACCCCTCCTCCTTTTTCTTCGTCTTGGCGCGCAAGGTTCTTGAGGCATTGAACGCGACGGGCACCCCCACCTCGCGTTCGACTCGCCGACCAGGAGCTGCTCGCGGGCCTCCCGCGTCGCACTGACGATCCACCTCCGGGGAGTAGTGATGCAGCATGGCTCTGTGCGTCACGGTTCATGTGTCGTGGAAACCTGGGTCCCCGAGAGGCCTCTCGCACGTACCCCTGGTACGAGCGAATCGAGGTGACGTCCTGCGGTGACCGAAGAGCAGCGAGCGATGATCGTCCGCGACCCGACCGTGTGTCACGGACAGGCGGTCGTGCGCGGTACCCGCATCATGGTCAGCATCGTCTTGGATGCTCTGGCCGACGGCATGACCGAAGAAGAGATCATCGCCGAGTACCCGACGTTGACGGTCGAGGGCATCCGGGCCGCCGCCTACGGCGCCGAGCTCGCTCGTGATGAGTATCCGGCCGTCGCGGCGCAGTGAGGGTCAAGCTCGATGAGAACCTCCCTGTGTCGGCCGTCGAACTCCTACGGGCGGCCGGTTACGAAGTCGACACGGCGCCTGCCGAAGGTCTCCAGGGCCGGGGTGATGCCGACTTTCTCGAAGCCCTAGGCGCGATGACCGGCTCCTGGTGACGCTCGACCGCGGCCTTGGCGACATCCGCAATTACCGCCGGGCACGCACGCCGGCGTCCTCGTGCTGCGGCTCGATTATCAGTCCCCGCGCGCGATCCGCCATGAGGTCGCACGCATCAGAGCCGCCGTCGACCTGAACGAGTTGCACGGGTGCGTCGGTGTGTGGCGCTACGGCGACCTGCGGGTCCGCCGTCCCTCGCGCTGATCGCTCTGGACTAGCAGGTCTAACCGTCACAGGACCCGTCTGTGATGATCCGGTAGGTCTGCCACCCCGATCCAGTGTCATCGCATTGCCAGAGGCCCTCCCGCCAGAGGAAATCAGTCACCGCCTCTCCCGAAACCCGGGCCTTCGTCCTCCAGAGGCCGACCCCTCGATACTGCTGGATATTTACCACGAGTCGCTGGGGTACACGGGCGGCATTGCTGCCACCCCTCCCCCCGTATCCATGGCCCATGTTGCTGGGGTCGGAGGCTAAATGGTGCAGATGACGAGGGAGGCGGTGGTGACCTGAGCTTTGGGTAGGTCGTTGTCGAAGGCGGGGGTGAGCTCGACCTGGGGAGACTGAGCGGAGGCGGGATGCGGGGTCACCAGGGCGGGCGTTCCCATGAGAGTCGCTGTCAACATGCACATCACCAGCAGCGCAGCCCATCGCCTCATTCAATCGCCCCCTGTTCGGACTGTCTAGCTTGTCCGAACCTAGAGGGGAGGAAGGCTGCGCAACTCCCGGTGAGCGTCGCGTGACCGGGTGCCAAGGAGACTAGCCGGGTGATGGGCGGCCCGAGGGGTCGGTAAGCTACGCCACCCCTGAGCCTAGTGGTGGTCTAGTTCAGCTCCCGACAATACATCCATCACCGCTCCCGCCCTTCCAACGCCTGCCACATCCCGGCCGCTTGGATGGACCCGGAGATGGGCGAGCGGTTGAGGTAATCCACGACGGTTTCGCGAATGAGTTGGGAGCCGTTCGTGCGGCCGTCGATGAGCTACAGCTCATGCCATCGTCGCCCTTGTGCCAGTAGTAGTCGGCATGGGAGATAGCGGCGAACAGGTCATGGGCAGCAACGTCCACTGGCGGGATCGGCAGTCGCACTATCGCCCAGTAGTCAGCGTCCGTGCGCAAGGTCAGGTTTGCCAACAGGAACGTGTGAACGGCTTGGACGCTGTCAGCGATGGCCACGGCAGCGTCCCTTGACCTTGGCGTCCTTGGTATTGACCGCCGAACCACTCCCAGTAGTGGCGCTCGTCTGCCAGGGCAGCGGTGACCTCGTCGAAATACTCGACGGTGGTACCGACAGAGTCGACAGGGACGCCGTGGTATGGGTCGAAAGTGGTGATGGCGTCGGTCATGGTTGGGGGGCTCTGCGTCAAAAGGGGGGATCTGTACGCCAGACAGGATGGCACGGAGGTTTTTGTAGTCGTCAAGAGGGGTCTGTACAATGGGACTAGTGACCCAGGAGGGGGTAAACCTTGACTACGGACCCGGACGAGCTCATCACGCGTATCACGCACACGCGCGCGCGGAGGGATTTCGCCCAGGCAGCCCTGGACGAGGCACATAGGGCCTATTTAGGGGCCGTGGCCCAGGCTTATCGCGTTTTCGGTGCGACCGAGTTAGCGCGAAGACTCGAGATCAGCCGGGGCAGGGTCTATCAACTGCTGGAGGAGGCCAAGCGGGCAGGGGTCGTGGTGTAGGGATCCCTACATTGATGCAGGTAGCCCTTCAGAGAGGCGACACCATGACCGAGTACTTGTTCAGCTTTTCTCCCGATGCTCAGGGAAAGTTCTTGCAGGTGATGAGCACTCTTATTGGCAGTGCCATCAGAGTCAAGGATCGCGACGGCCACTCCATCAGCGGTGAACTGGTGAAGGTGCGCGAGGAAGCGATCTACTTGGAAACCTATGGAGCCGACGATACTCCAATGTTCACCGGTCAGGGGGCTATCGGTATAGAAATGATCCGTGCCATTCATGTGTTCGGGGAGGCTACGGTTCCACGCGAGGCTACCTAGAGGGTCGGAGCAGGCTGCAAGCGGTCCTGCGAGACCACCCAAAGCAGTGCAAGCCGCTGCAAATTACGTGTAAGCGTTTCCGCAGCTCAATGGCCCTTCCATCGCAGGACCGCAGGTCAACCCCTCGCCTGATGTTCGTTCGCAACGAACCAGTCGAATTCCAGATCGCCACGATTGCCCACGGGCCCTCTCATCCCGACCGTTCATACCAAGACGGCGGCTCGTCGCGTACCCATCGCCGCTTGCCCCCCCGACGCTGTCCTTTGCTATGCCGGACCCTCCTCGATGGGAGGGGAGCTTCTTTACATACATTAGCAATCGGGACAGCCCAGGCCCGCCTGCCTGACGGGTGAGGGGGTGGGTGGCCCAAACCTGCAACCGAAGGAGAGCACATGAGCTTGGAAATCGACCCGGGGAGCGTCACCGCTGTCCTGCTGCTCGACGGCTGGCATGAGGTGGAGCCGGGGTCGTTCAGGATCGCCCACTACGAGTTCGTCGACCCGGACCGAGGGGAGCACCTGTCCAGAGGCGCGCCCGGGTTCACGTTCGAGCCGCGTGGTGGAACGGGCGGACGCATCTCCGGGC
>JALZEO010000102.1 GCA_030862025.1 Actinomycetota bacterium
GGGGAGGTTCGGGCGGGGCGACGACCGTGACCGTCTCGCCTCCCGAGAGGCGCCGTGACTTCGTTGCCACGCGGCCCCCCACCCGCACCTCCCCGCGAGAGATACGTCCGGCGGCACTGCTGCGGGATTCACCTAGCCAGCGGGCAAGCGCGACATCGAGCCGCTCGCCTGCGTCCTCGAGCCCGGCATTGAACCGCCGGTGAGTCAAGGGCCTCCCTGGGGACCAACCCCACGGCCGCCTCCGGGCCTACCCCTGACGTGCTCCTCGAAACCTATCTCGCGCTGGGGAGGGACCGCGAGGACCGTCCTCCTGTCTTCGTGGACCTTCACCCCGACCGCGCCACGGCGACGGTTCGCCCGCTCCTGCCGGAACGCTGCTACGAGCAGCAGCACAAACCCGAGGGTGATGCAGATGTCAGCGAAGTTGAAGGTGGGCCAGAAGGAGGAGGCGATGAAGTCGACCACCTCTCCGCGACCGAGACCGGCCGCGTTCGGGCGGACCAGACGGTCGGTGACGTTCCCGAGCGCTCCCGCCAGCAGAAGACCGTAGGCGAACGGGTCCAAGAGACTCTCCGCACGGGGAAGGTTGCGTACCACGAGCGTCACGACAACCGCGGCGACGATGGGAAACACCCACCAGGGAACCGGCAGACCGAACGCCGCCCCCTCGTTGTAGGTGAGCTGCAGGAAGAGCGGTCCGGGAAGCGGCACGGTCTGCCCAGGGCCCAGGGTGACGACCACGACGGCCTTGGTGGCCTGATCGAGTACCCAGCCGATGGCGGCGACGAGCAGGCCGATCCGCATCGGGTCCAGTGACGGCTTGCCCCGCTGACCAGAGGGCGCACGGCGGGGCAGGTCGGAACGGCGGCTGCGGGTCATGACGGATCAGTCACCGGCGACTAGACCGTGCGTTCGTCGAGTTGCTTGTCGCCGAGGCAGAGCGTGGCGTACGGCAGCGCCTCGAGCCGTTCAACCTCGATCGCCTGACCACAGCGCTCGCAGAGCCCGTAGATGCCCGCATCCATGCGCTTCAGCGCGTCGTCGATCTGGACGAGGATACGCCGGGCGTTCAGGGCGAGCGACTGGGCGCGCTCACGCTCGAAGGTCGCCGAGCCCGTATCCGCGTAATCGTCGTCGTAGCCGCTGTCCCGCCATAGTCCCACGACCGCAGTCGCGTCCAGCACGACGGTTTGGCCGAGCAACTCCTCTCGTTCAGCCAGGAGCTGTTGCCGCAGACGTGCAAGGGCCTCGGAAGTGAGCTTCATCTGCCTCGCCATGCCATCCACACCACTGGGGCACCAGGTCGTGCCGCCGGGCCGCAGCGCCCGGGGCGGGCGGACGGTAGCAGAAGATGGCCACGATTTCGCTTCAAACAACCGTCCGGGTGGAGTGTCGCACGACGACCCGGCCGGGCCTAGCGGCCCGGCTTACCTATGCCCCACTGGCGCTGGCGGTGCGCAGGACTACTACGACGGCGCTGAGAGCATCTTCTACTCCGGCTGCATAGGCTCGGGGATCTTCGAACAGGAAGGCTTGTGTGACGAGACTCACGCGCAGGTCCTCGACAAGGGTCATGAGCGCTGGTCCATCCACACTTCGAGTTTGGCAGGGGCCGGTTACGGACAGGTTCCCGACCCGTGACAACGGCTTGAACGCTTCCTACGGCACAATCTGCCGTAGGGCGACCCCGACTACGATGGCCCGCTGAACCGGCGCAGCCTGAGTCGGTGACAGCCGGCCGGCGCCTCTGGCCCCGATAGGAGGGCTCGAGCGCCAAGAAGGGTGCGAGGAGTACCCCACGACGATCACAGAGGCGACCATGGCGTGGCCAACGGTGACAAACCAGCCCTCGTTTCCGGGCCTCGACCGCGTGGTCTTGCAGCGTTGGCGTGAGCGTGACGTCTTCTCCGCAACTCTCCGGCAGCGGGAAGGGGGCCCGATCTACTCCTTCTACGAGGGACCACCGACCGCGAACGGCCGTCCAGGTACCCACCACGTCGAGGCACGCGTCTTCAAGGACATTTTTCCGCGCTACAAGACCATGAAGGGTTTCCGGGTGCCGCGCAAGGCGGGGTGGGACTGTCATGGCCTCCCCGTCGAACTCGAGGTCGAACGCGAGCTCGGACTGAATTCGAAGGCGGAGATCGAGCACTTCGGTATCGCTGAGTTCAATCGCCGCTGTCGGGAGTCGGTGACCCGCCACGTGCGCGACTTCGAGGACCTGACCGAGCGCATCGGCTTCTGGGTCGACATGTCCGACCCCTACTGGACCATGGACCCCGCGTACATCGACGCGGTGTGGTGGGCGCTGAAACGCCTCTGGGATGAGGGACTCATCTTCGAGGACCACCGCGTGACCCCGTACTGCGCGCGCTGCGGCACGGCCCTGTCAGACGCGGAGGTTGCCCTTGGTTACCGTCAGGTCGACGACCCAAGTGTCTATGTGCGCTTTCCGCTGCTCGACGGCTCCCTCAGCCGTAGGGACGAGCGGGTCAGCCTGCTCGTGTGGACGACGACGCCCTGGACACTGCCCAGCAACGTCGCGGTCGCCGCCGGCCCTGGCATCGACTACGTCCTGGTTCGCCCCTCCCCCGATGACGACGAGCTCCTCGTCCTGGCGCGCGAACGACGTGCCGCTGTTCTCGGCGAGGAGGCCGAGGTGGTCGCGCACCTGACGGTGAGCGACCTCGTGGGCGCCCACTATCGGGCGCCCTTCGAGCTCGTCCCGGTCGAAGACGACTATCGCTACGTCACGGTTGGGGAGTTCGTGACGACCACGGAGGGCAGCGGCCTCGTCCACGTTGCGCCTGCCTTCGGAGCGGACGACATGGAGGTGGCTCGCCGCGACCACCTGCCGGTGGTGAACCCGGTGGACCCTGACGGTCGCTTCGTGGCGGGACCCTGGGCGGGCACCTTCGTACGCGATGCCGATCCCACCATCGTCGCCGCCATGCAGGACGCCGGCATCGTGGTCAAGGCCGACACCTATACCCACACCTATCCATTCTGTTGGCGCTGCCACACGCCGCTCATTTACTACGCGAAGCTGTCGTGGTACATCCGCACCACCGCCCGCCGCGAGGAACTGCTCGCTGGCAACGCGAAGATCGATTGGCACCCCGAGCACATCCGCGAAGGGCGTTTCGGCAACTGGCTCGAGAACAACGTCGATTGGGCCCTGTCCCGCGATCGCTACTGGGGCACGCCGCTCCCATTCTGGCGCTGCCCGGCGAACCACGTCACCGTCGTCGGCTCCCGAGCCGAGCTCGGCACCCTGGCCGGACAGGACCTGTCCGACCGCGATCCGCACCGGCCCTACGTTGACGAGATCACCCTGCCCTGCCCCTCGCGTGGGGCCGCGGACGGAGCAAGCTGTGGGCTTCAAGCCCGCCGGGTGCCCGAGGTCGCCGACGCCTGGTTCGATTCCGGGGCTATGCCGTTCGCCCAGTTCGGCTACCCCCACGTCGGCCAGGAGCAGTTTGCGCTCCGCTTCCCGGCGGACTTCATCGCGGAGGCCATCGATCAGACACGTGGCTGGTTCTACACGTTGCTGGCGGAATCCACCCTGCTGTTCGGCGAGCCGTCATACCGAACCGTCCTCTGCCTCGGCCACATCGTCGACGAGCAGGGCCGGAAGATGTCGAAGTCGCTCGGTAATGTGCTCGACCCTTGGGAGCTGCTCGACCGTAACGGCGCGGACGCGCTGCGCTGGCTCATGCTGACGGAGGGCTCACCCTGGCTGAACCGTCGGGTCGGTCCCCACCTGCTCGACGACATCGTCCGCCGGTTCCTCCTCACGGTCTGGAACACCCACTATTTCTTCACGACCTACGCCACGATCGACGGCTACGAACTCGGAGACGCCGCCCCTGCCGTGGGTGAGCGTCACATCATGGACCGCTGGGTGCTCGCCGAGCTGGCCGACGCCTGCGACGACGTCGACCGGGACCTCGAACGCTACGACGTCACCACCGCGGGTCGGCGCCTGGAGCGCTTCGTGTCTGATCTTTCCAACTGGTACGTGCGCCGCACCCGTCGCCGCTTCTGGAAGGCAGCTGCCGAGGACCCGGCTGACAAGGCGGCCGCGTACGCCACACTACACACCTGCCTTGCAACCCTCGCACGGCTCCTCGCACCCTTCACTCCTTTCGTGGCCGACCAGCTGTGGGAAGAT
>JALZEO010000137.1 GCA_030862025.1 Actinomycetota bacterium
CGGACCGCGTTGCAGGAACAGCAGGGTGGGGTCCCCCCTGGCGCGGGTGACCACGTCGGGACGGGTATCGCCGTCGACGTCGCCGACCTCGAGATCGTGGGCCGCTCCCGCCCCGATCACGATCGGAGCCCACTGGCCACCACCTCTCAGGGGGTTGCGGTACCAGAGCAGAGTGCGTGCGGCGTGGTCGGGGACGATGATGTCGGTGTCGCTGTCTCCGTCGACGTCGGCCGTCTGCATGTCCGTGGTGAACACCGACCGGGGGTCGATGACGTGCTTTCTCCAGTGGGGGTACTCGTACCACTGCAGAGGGGTGCCCCCGTTGTCGGCCACGATCACATCCGCGTGCCCGTCCCCGTTGAGGTCTCCGACGGCCTTGCAGTCCGCCCCGAGATCCGAGGGGTCGATGAGGACGTGGTTGAACCTCAGATGACGAGCGGCTACTCCCGGGTCCGAACCTGTTGCCTCTCCCGGCTCCGCCTGCGGTGCTCTCTCCGCCCCATCCGGGGGCTCGCGGAAGAGGAGGGCGAGGACGGCGGTGACGGCAAGCAAGGTCAGCAGTCCCAGTGCGAGGTGACGCTTGCGTCCCCGGTGAGGGTGGCGGTGGACGCGCCTCAGGGCCGGCGCCCTCAGGCGCCGGTCGAGCTGGGCCCGCTCGTCGCGGGTTTCGAGCCCTTCCCTCACGCCGGGTTCCTCACGGGCTCAGACGGCGCCCCGGCCGACCTTCCCCCTAGGGGGCCGAGGATCTCGTCGTAGACCTCCTCGAGGCTGCGGGCCAGAGCGGTCGGAGGAAACCGCTCTGCCACGGCTCGGCGCGCTGACTGGCCGAGCGCCGACGCCTGGTCCCGTGCAGTCAGCAGCCCTTCGACCGCTGCGGTGAACCCTGCGAGGTCGAGGGGATCGACGAGGATTCCGGTCTTCCCGTGCTCAACGAACTCCTCGAGGGTCGGCACACGAAAGGCGACAATCGGTTTTCCAGCGGCCATGGCTTCGAGAACCGCCAGTCCGAAGCCCTCTGACTCCGAGGCGAAGACGAAGACGTCCGCCAGGGCGAGCAGGCTGGGCACGTCGAGGCGGCTACCGAGGAAGCGGACGCGCTGCTGAAGATCGTTGCTGGCCACGAGGGCTTCGACCTGGCGCCGTCGCTCGCCGTCGCCGACGAGCAGCAGCGTCGCGCGCGGCCAGGTCCGGGTGAGTGCCGCCAGCATCGCCACGAGCGCATCGTGGCCCTTGCCAGGGGCGAGCCGCGAGACGTTCACGAGCACCGGCTCGGCATCGTGGAGTCCGAGGTCCGCTCTCAGTCGGCGACTTTCGGCGCCTTTCCCAACCGCGGCGAAGGTGTCGACCGCGACCCCCTGCCGCACCAACGAGACCCGCCCCGGCAGGAGGGGGGCGTAGAGGTCATGGACCTCCCGCGACGCGGCGACGTAACGCTGCACCGTGCGACGCTCGACCTCGTCCCGCAGGCGGCCGAACGCGCGCGCCCGCAGCCGCTGCAGCGGGGTGTCACGGGATGGGACGCGCGGTCCGAAGTGCACCCAGGAGGCGTGCAGATGGCAGACGACCGGTGTGCCAGTCAACAGAGCGGCGAGCTGACCGAGCTTGCGGTCGAGCCCGCTGTGAACGTGGAGAAGGTCCACGTCGCACCTGCGCAGGAGACCGACCAACCTGCGCAGGGTGCGAACCTCGCGGCCGGGCTGGTGGTCAAGGCAGACGGGGTCCGCGCCGGCGTCCCGGAAGGCGCCGCTGCACTCGTCCTCCGCGAGCAGGTGGCAGACGCCCACCTCGAATCGCGTGCGGTCCGCGTGCTGGAGGTGCTGGAGCACGATCGTCTGTCCGCCACCGATCCTGAGGTCGGGCAGAAGGTGGAGCACGCCCGTCCGGCGGGTCGGGAGCGGGTCGTGCTGGGGAAATGGGGATAGATGCGTCAAGCCCGGCTCGTCTCGTCCTGGCCCCAGCTGATGGTCCCGCGCCGGCGTTGCACGCGGGCGAGGACCTTGGCGACGACCGAGGCGCACAGGAAGACGGGAAGATGCCAGCAGAGGGCCGGGCGCTCGCGCACGACGTCCAGCCAGCCGGCCCAGTCGGTGGTGATTTCCCGGGCGGGGTGGAACTGCGCGTGCTCCTCGTTGCCCGCGAAGACCCGGACCTTTCGCTGCACGAGCGCCGAGAAGGTGCGCGGCGCACGCATGAGTGACCGACTCGACATCACCCTTCGACGCTCCGACGGTTTGAATTGCTGCTGGGCGAAGAGGTCGTCGGCGATGATGTCGGGGAAGCGTCCGAAACGCTGACGGCCAACCTCGGAGACGGCGTAGACCCCGCATCCGGCGAGGTTCGCATGCACCGACGGCAACCGGCGCCAGATGCTGTAGTAGGCCCGCACCCGCCGCGGGCGCTCTCTGAGGTCGAGTTCGAGGCGCGGGGAGGCGAACAGCGCGTCACCCCTCTGTAGCACCTCAGCCACTTCCCGGAGGTCCTGGGTCGTGAACTCCACGTCGGCATCGACGTAGAACCTCGGGAAGCCGCTCGCAACCTCGTCTCCGAGGTTCAGGGCGGCGGTCTTGGAGGCGACCGGTGTCTCGATGACACGGACGGGGGGTCCGAACCGGCCGGCCGCCTCCGCGGTGCGGTCGGAGCAGCCGTTGCAGACGACGACGATCTCGAGTTCGCCCGGGCGGGCGTCAGCGAGCAGCGCGGACAGGCAGCGCCCGATTGCGCGCTCCTCGTTGTGAGCGGGGACGATGATGCTGATCACGGCGTCGCCGGCCTCGCCGTCCCGGGTCGCAGCAGGGCCCGGAGCGCCGCCCGGTGCACGCCTCGCCCCGCCAGCGCCCGCAGCGCCTCGTTGAGCGTCACCGCCGACCAGAAGGCGGCGGTGCGAATCGGACCATGCCGGCGGGCGTAGAGCCGCACGCGGTTGACCGTCAGCAGTGCCCACAGCTGAGAAGAGGTGTGGCGCTCGCCGCCCAGGTGGGTTGCGACCGCATCGGGGACGTAGCGCAAGGCAAAGCCGGCATCGCGGGCGCGCAAGGCGAACTCCGTCTCCTCCGAGTAGAGGAAGAAAGTCTCGTCCCACGGCCCCACCTGCTCGAGGCACCTCCGCGACACGAGCATCACGGCTCCGCACGCCCAAT
>JALZEO010000166.1 GCA_030862025.1 Actinomycetota bacterium
CTCGTCGGCATCGTGCTGGTGTGCCTGGGGTTGATGGCCCTCTATATCGGCAAGATCCATGCCGAAGTCGCCAACCGCCCGCTCTACGTGACGCGCAGGACGAAGACACGGGAAGCTCGTTCTGAAGTATCGGGCCCGTCGGGTCAGGGGCACTCATCGCAGTCCGAGCGGATCGATGGCCCGGGGGGCCGGCCTGACCTGACACTTATGCAAGCTGGCCGACTCAGGTCCGACCTCGAAAGCTCACCAGCACCGGTTGGCGTGGCAACCGTGTCGGAAACCCCCGGAGTGGGCACCGGAATGAGCCGGCTTGTGGGCCTTCTCGGGGGAACCTCTAGCTCTGCCCCTGGCCCGGGCACTGGCACGCTGGCAGTTCGCCTTGGCGACCTCGCTCGCGCCCCGGCTGCCGCTCAAGTTGCCCTGATCATGTTGCTCGGGGTGTGGTTGGCCACCTTCCTCACCCTCGGCTGGCTTCGCCACGCCCGGTTCGGCACCTTCGGGTTCGACGTGGGGATCTTCGATCAGGGTGTGTGGCTGCTCTCGCAGGGCCGAGAGGCCTTAGTGACGGTGCGCGGCCTGCATATCTTTGGCAACCACGCCAGCTTCGTCCTGACGTGGCTCGCCCCCTTCTACTGGCTCGGAGCCGGCCCGCACTTCTTGCTGGCGGTCCAGGTTCTCTCCCTGATGTTGGGCGCGGTCGTCGTCTACCTGTTGGCGAGGGAGCGCCTCGGCAGCCGCTGGCTCGGGGTGGCGGTCGTCGCGGCACTCCTGCTGCATCCTGCTTACCAGTTCCTGGCCTGGGAGCACTTCCAGCCGGAGACGGTGGCGGTCGGTCCCCTGCTGCTGGCGTACTGGGCAGGACGGGGCGAGCGCTGGGCTTGGTACGTGATCGGGCTGGTCCTGGCGCTCGCCTGCAAGGAGAATGTGGCGCTCGCCGTGGCCGTCTTGGGTCTGCTGGTAGCGCACTGGGGGCATCGTCGGATCGGGCTGCTCACGACCGTCGTCGCCATCGCCTACTTTGTCTTCGCGGTGCAGGTGCTGATCCCCGCTTTCGCGGGCGGAGGCCCCTTCTACCAGGACTTCTTCCCCGAATTCGGAAACTCACTGGGTTCGGCGATCTGGGGCATGGTCACCCATCCGGGGCGGGTGATGGAGATCGCCACGCGCCCCGACCGTCTCCATTACCTGTGGCAGATGTTCGGCCCCTTCGGGTTGCTGCTTCCACTGCTCGGCCTACCGGTCCTGCTTCTGGGTGGTCCGCAGCTGCTCGTCAACCTCCTGGGTGCGTTGGGCTACCAACGTGAGATCAAGTGGCATCACGCCGCGCTCGTACTCGTCGGGCTGATCCTGGCGATTGTGGAGGGCCTTGCTCTATTGAGACGATGGGTAGCGGAGCGGGGTGGTGACTGGGGAATCGACCCGGGACGTGTGCAGTCTGCGGCCACAGCCGGGGTCGTACTCACAGCCTTCGTGGCCTCGCTGGCCTGGGGCCCGTCGCCGATTGGATCCGCCTACGACCAAGGCTCCTGGCCACTGGGCGAGGATCCGCGGCTGCCGACAAAGCGGGCAGCCGTTGCGCTGGTGCCGCCGGACGCGGCGGTCAGCGCCACGTACTACTTCGTTCCCCACCTGACCCACCGCGCGAAGGTGTACGAGTTTCCGGTGCCGTGGACCGCCCGCAACTGGGGACTGCGTGGCGAGGGCCTGCACGATCCGACCCAGGTGACCTGGCTGGTGGTGGACTGGACCCTGCTCGGGGTGGAGGACCGTCGCCGCCTCGAGGACCTCCTGGGCAACGAGTTCTGGGTACAGCTCGACCGTGACGGGATCGTGGTCGCGCAGCGGATTTCGTCCTCGGCATCAACGGAAACCTTCAGCTGAGTCGAGGGGCGAGCCCTCCGGCGCACACGCTCACGGCGACTACCGCGGATAGCCGACCTGCTGCACGTCAGCGTTTCCCTGGTCGTCGATGTGGGTGTATGACGGGCAGTCGCCAGGACTGATGTAATGGGTATGACCGCTGATGTGGACGCTCTCGTTATCGGCGGTGGGGTAATACCACTGGATCGTTGATTGAGGCATTTCTGCGCACGTCTTCAAAGCCGGACCGAAATACTCGCTCCAAGAGGTCGATCCTTGCAGGCCCCCCCAACTCAGGGGTACCCGAATCTTCCCTATATACGAGTCGATGCTGCTGCTCACGTCCTGCACCCAAGCCCCGTACCACTTGCCCTGGTCGTCTGAGCCGGAAGCCTGAACGCGGAGACGGTAGGTGCGATTCTCTACCCAGCTGTAGGGGTCGATGCGGCAGGTGTAGCCCCGTCCTTCCGCCGAGAAGACGCCACAATTCGGGCCGCTGGCAGCGTTGGCCTGCCAGATGCTGAAGAGGGCGATCTTTCCCCCGTTGGGGTACGAGCCGTCCTGAATGCCGATGTAACCGCCATCCCCGGCATCGAATCCGAATTGATGCGCCCAGAAGAATGAAGCTCCGGGAGTATGGTCTAGTATCGCGACCTTCTCTTCGATGTCTTCATAATTCGAGTCGGGCCAGGTCCAGTTGGAATAGGGTCCGTTCACCGTGACAGATGAGTCGTCGGGCCTGGTGCGCTGACCGAGCTGCTGACGATAGGACCTGTACATGGTATGGACCGGTAATTCTCCCTTTTGGGTAGGTGCCGATGGGTCGACCCCCGCAGAAGACGACCGCATGGTGCTCGTGAAGCTGGGAGAAGGTGAAGGTGTCGCCAGGAGAACCGGCAAGGTCAGGGCGAACGTGACGATCAGGGGCAGACGGCGAGCGCTCATTCTCGCTTCCAGTCGCTTCCGGTGACCCGCCACGAGAGAGGGGTTGCTCCCAGGCTCCCTTGGGAGAACGGCGACGGGTCAGGGGGTGAGGTTGCGTCCGTCAGGACGCGTTCGAGACGACTCGCCGGCATCGTCCCGTCCTGGAATCGGCTTCTGGCGCGGAGAGGCATCAACGGCACCGAGGAACGCTTGGGCGACGCGCTCGGCTTTAGCGGTGGCGGAATCGGCATCGACTGGTTTCCGCTCTTGGCTGGGAGAAGCATGCACGGTGACAAGAGGGGGCTTGGCGACGCTCTCGTCTCCCAAGGAGACGTCGACGGGCGCTTGGACCGCAGGTGCCTTTTCGTGCTCTTCGACGTCGGCAGGTGGATGTGAGACTCGTCGTATCCAACGGAGGGACGGGGGCCATCTCCTACGAATGCGCCGTCGACGTACCAGTCCTATCAGGACGGCCAGCGTCACTGCGCCGCCCAGGCGATCCCACCAGTCGGGACCGAACTCGAGTATCAGTCGACTCGAGCCGGCAGGAACCTCCAGCTCGATAGACCCGTCCGATGCCTTCGACAGGTCCACGGGATTTCCATCGAGCAGGGCGTGCCACTTCGGAGACCAGCTGATGGGTAGAACGGCCCGTGTAGGACGGCTGGGTTCGATCTGAATGGCTATGCGGTTGGGCGCGGCTCCGACCAGTCGAGCACGCCCCGGTCCGTCGAAGGTGACGAGGTCAGCCGGCTCCGGTTGTCCGCTGCTGGCCGACACTGCGAAGATCGTCAATGGTGAGGATCGCCACACCTCCGTCAGTCGGCGGGAGTTTCCCAGGCGCTCCGCCGACTCGTCAGACAGGCTTACGACGTGCGTCACGCCGAGGCGAGAGAGGGTCTCGGCGACGGCGTCCGGCGGCTTGGCCGCGAAGCGTTCCGGTTCGAAGGGCGGCTCGGCAGCCGGTGACAGCTCGATGCCGAAGTTGTTCAGCGTGTTACGACCGGATGCCCACGCCAACCAGTGGTAGGGGTTGGGGACGCTCGTGAAGTTGACGTCGCCGGACGGGTTGCGCTCCGTGGCGAAACGCGCCTGGTCGGGAACCAGCTGGGTGAGCTGGCGGGCTGCCTCGTGCATCTGGGGGATCGGGTCGGGTATCTGGCGGGCGAGGTCCTTGGCCGGTCCCAGCGAGATGAACACCAAAGCCGCGGCGAGTCCGAGTGCTCCAGCATCCCCCCGGTCCCCCCAACGGCGGCCAAGGCGTGCGAGAAGGACGGCCAGGGGAAGAACGGCCAGCACCCCGGCATATCCGAGGCCGCGTTCAGGCAGCTGAACGACCGCAGCGTTGCCAGGCCACTGCCGCACCGCCCAGTGGGCGAGCGCCAGGTAGGCGACGGGAGTAACGGCGAGCGCAGGAACATAGGGGCGATGCTTCCGCATGGCGGCGAGAGCAAATACCCAACCCGCGACCACCGCGAGGGCCACGGGAAGTCGGAACAGGAGTTCACCCTGCAAGATCGCCATGAGCCGCTCCGCAAAGGGCGGAGTGCCGAATCCAGTCAGGGGACCCTGCAGGTCACGGTGGGCGAGCAGCGGCAGGAGGTGGAAGCAGGCGAGCCCGAAGGCCAGCGCCGCGACAGCGAGGAGGTGTCGGACGACCGTACCTGAGAACGGCGGTACGCCGTCGTCGAGGCCCGTTCCCCGCCGGCCGGCTTCAAGCTCTTCCTCGCGCCACATCCGATCCCACGGGATGATGCCCAGCGCGGAAGCTGCCCTCGGTATCCGCACAGCCGCGAACAGGACGACGAGCATGACGGCGAGCACCGGCACCGAGCGGGCATGGCTGATGACCAATGCTGCGAGAGTCAATGCTCCGACGATGGTCCAGCGTGGGCCTGGATCGGCTACCAGGCGCAGGATGCTCCCGAGTGCAAGAAAGAAGAAGATCGCGCCGAACTGCTGGATGACCAGTCCCCAACCGAAGAGACCCTGGAGGCCCACGCCTCCGAACGGACTGTTCACGGCGAGGGGCAAGGCCACGAAGGAAGCGACGAAGACCAGCTTGAACGCACCTGCTGCGGAAAGCAGACCGAGCGACAACAGCCTGACCGCGCCAACGGCCCAGAAGAATCCCGAACTCAGAAAGAGGAAGGCTTCGTAGCCGAGGTTGAACTTCGGCTGCCACCCGTCGAGCTGCCACTCGCCGAAGATATGATCAGTACTGAACTCGGCCAAGACGAGGTGACCGAGCGTGTCCGCCCCCACGGGTGGACGCCCTCCCCAAACCCCCAAGGTGAGCCACAGGGCGATCACAACGGCCACAATCGGGCCACCCAAGCGGGTGAGGCGGCTTTCCTGCCACGGCACCTGCCTGCGTTGAAGCGACGGTCGCGCCTCGATCGGTCTCTCGGCCCGGCGCCGGCGGGCGGTCGTAAGCACGTCCGACCAGCGTTCGGCCGGACGGTCGCTGTCCTCCTCAGGCACGTACAGTCGCATGCTGCTGCGATGGTAGCCCCCGACCATCGTTCAGGGGCTCGGACGGGCGCAATGAGTTCCCCTCTGTTGCGGCCAATCGAGTGCTGCCCAGACGCCCCTGCGACCACTATTCCGGCATCAGGAGGCGCGACGTTACGACGTCATGACGGCGGCGAGCGCCGAAAGTTGGCTGTAATAGGCGCGCCTTTGACCAACGTAAGGACCAGAGCAACCAGCGCCGTAGACGCGCGCAACTCAGATAGGTGCGCTTCTCACTTATTGATCTGAGTTGGAAGGCAGGTCAAGCTGGCAGATGGGGAAGGGAGGGTGACATGCGTAAAGTCCGACTCTCCACCCTGCTGGCTGCGGTCCTCGGCGTTGTCCTTACCGTGGTAACTTCATCTCTCGCTCAGCCAGGCCCTTCCGGTGAGTGCAAGCCCGGCTGGGGCAAAGGCGACAAGAACCACTGCCACTCGGGTCCTCCTGGGCATGTGAACCGCACGACGTCGACCACCTCAGGGCCAACCAACCACCACCGCATCTACCACGACGACAACGACGCCTCCGGGGACCTCGACGACCCTGCTTCCCACGACCACGACGATCCAGGGGCAGACGACGACCACCATGTGTCCGACGACCCCGACCACCGTGGGGCCGGGTGCCACGACAACTACGGGGCCGGTCCCGTCTACCACCATCCCACCCAGCACCACGACCACCATATGTGATTCGTGACTTGAAGCCGCGGGCCCGCTGCGCGTGGTTGACCGCCACTGGGGCTTAAGCCGCGCCTGCTGCCGTGGGCATTTGCCTTTGAGTTGACTCCAACCTTTATCCTGTGCAGCATGTCAGAGCTGACTGTCTCAGAGCTTGCCAGGCGTGTCGGCACGACGTCCGACACCGTCCGCTACTACGAACGCATCGGTCTCCTTCCAGATGTGGCCCGGAGCCCCAGTGGCTACCGGCTGTTCGGAGACGAGGACGTCGAGCGTCTGAGGTTCATCAAGCGGGCCCAACGGCTGGGCCTGCAACTCGATCAGATCCGCGAGCTCGTGGCCGTTCGCGAACGGGGACTCTGCGCCTGCGGGCATGTTCGTGACCTGCTCGTCGCGAAGTTGCAGGACATCGAGGAGGAGATGACCTCGCTGACCGCTCTGCGCGACGACATCCGCGAGACTCTTGAGCAGGGAACCGGGGCCGGACCGGGCTGCTGGCCCTGCGAACCGCAGCTGTACCAACTCGAGCAACGATCGAGGAGATGAGCTATGGAGATGACTTGCATGTGCGGTTGCTCCGCGATGCCCACCGTCACGAAGGCGGAAGAGGCCTGCGGCTGTGGCTGCGCCTGTTGCGCCGCAGAGCCCCGGCCTCGGGAGCAGGAGATCGCTGAGCTGCACCAGCTCATTGACGCTGCGAGCGCCCGTCTCGAGCAGCTCCAGCACGGGGCGTGAGCGGGGCTCCCGCAGGGGCGCCGCGAGAGGAGCTGTCTCGGGT
>JALZEO010000169.1 GCA_030862025.1 Actinomycetota bacterium
GACCGCGTCAGGACCCACTGGGAGAAGCTGGGGTCGTGGCGATCTTCTCGGAGCGCATGCTGGCGGGGCTGCCCGTCGTCATCTACGGCGATGGCGAGCAGACGCGAGACTTCGTCTACGTCGACGACGTCGTGCACGCCTTCGTGCTGGCCGCGCAGCGCGGAGACGACGAGCGCGTGAACATCGGCACTGGCGAACGGACGAGCGTCAACGACGTGTATCGAGCTCTTGCGGCAGCGACCCACTATGGCCTCGAGCCCGTCTATGCCCCCGAACGGCCTGGTGAGCTGCGCCATAGCGCCCTGGACTGCAGCAAGGCGGCCCACCTGCTGGGTTGGAAGTCGTGGACGACACTCGCCGAAGGTCTGGCGACCACCCTTGCGGGGGCAGGCTGCCGCGGCTGACAGGATGAGCGACGTGCTTGAACGACCCTATGCTCGCGGTAAGGCTTGCCGCGTTAGGGACGGTCTCGGGCGCTTCGGGGCAGGGTGCTCACGAGACGGGTCACAGTGCAGCGCTCTCGTCGCGCACGTAGCGACAACGACCGATGTAGCCCGATGAGAAGAGCGAAGGGAAGTGGCCCGAAAGATGCCTCAGCCGTGAGTGGGACACACGACCCGTCCTGCGGACGAGTTGCAAGTTTGCGCCGTCTCCGCGACGTTGTGTGACAGTGCGGAGGCCAGGTATCCCAGGTGGTGACGTTTTGTCTACGACCTACGCGGAAGAGGTAGGAACTCGGCTGCGGCGCATCCGCATGCAGCAGGGCTTGTCGCTGCAGGACGTCGAAAGGCGTTCCAGGGGAAGATGGAAGGCGGCGGTGATTGGCTCCTATGAGCGGGGGGACCGCAATATCAGCGCCGCCAGGTTGTGTGAGCTGGCCGAGTTCTACGGCGTGGCGGCGTCCGAAGTGCTGCCTCAGGACGACGCGCCACGACCCGTTGACTACTCCCGGGGCGTCGTGCTCGATCTCAACAAGCTCGACGACTCGGACCGTTGGGGGGGCGTGCGTCGCTACGCGGAGTCGATCCAACTCGAGCGTGGTGATTTCAATCGCCAGGTGCTGTCGGTGCGTTCCGACGATCTGCGCGCGCTCGCGGTGATCATGGGCACGAGTCCCGACCAGCTGCTCGACGGGCTGCGCGACGCCGACATCCTGGTCGAGGGCTGAGGCCGCGACCAGACGTGCGCTGAGCTCTTCCGGGTGATGCCCGTAGTGGTGGCTCGTGGGCTGGTATCGGCGCCCCACCACCGGCCGGGATCAGGGATGTTCTGGCAGGGGCCGTCGTCGGCCCCCCCGCCGCTCGCTGGGCGTGCGGTAGGACATGAGGTGTGACAGGAGCGGGATGAGGCCCGCGCCGAGCACGATGTCACCGAGGGAGACGATCGTGCGCAGCGGCGGTAGGGGCACGATGTCCGCGAGGTAGGGGAGCCGGCTGTGGCCGGTCATGATCTCGTGCTTGCCGGAGATGGGCTCGACCCCCGGTAGCCCGATGGCGGCGATGGCCTCGGGGGCGACCGGCATGGCCCCATTCGCCACGAGGACGACCGCGTTCAGCAGCAGGCCGAGGAGTATGAGGGGCATCCCAGGCCGAAAGCGGTTCAGCACCGCCCACACCGCGACGAGCAGTTGACTGGCCACCAACAGCCCCGTCCCGACCAGGCTGGGAAGTTGGCCCCGTGCGGCCGCCGCATCGACGGCGACCTGCAGCGCGAGTCCGACCAGGAGCAGCCACGACCATCCGACGCCCTCAGCGATCCGGCTGAGCCGGCCGCCGCGCAGGTAGCCGATGACGACGGCAACGCCGAGGACGAGGACGGTGAAGGGCACACGCTCCTCCGCTCTCGCCAGGTGGTGACCATTTGGCCTGGTACCTGCCGGGTTTGGCGCACGATACAGGTCGGAGGCTGGGGGGGAGCCTTATGCCCCGCCCCTCCGCCGCCGTGGCGGTCTCCCGGGAGGAGTGCGCGATGACGTCCGTCGGACGACAGCTCCGCGATGCGGAGGCGCTGCCGCCTATCCCCGCCGTCAGTCCCTCACCATCCGCTCGGGCCTCCCGCCCTTCCCGGCGACTCCAGCAACTTGTTCCCCGGGCCTGGGCGGGCGCCGGTGGGGCGAGCTGGTTCGTCCTGCTCACCATTGCCGTGTCCATCGAGCCTCAACCTTCCGATCCGACCGCCGTTCCCTCGCTGGTCGAGACTCTGTTCATGACCGTCTTTCTCGTTGCACTCTCCGCCACCGCCTTCGGGCTCTCTGCCCGCCGTCGCGCAGGATTCGCTGCTTCCCTCCTCGGCGCGGGCGTGCTCGTCGTAGGCGTCCTGCTGTGTCCGGTCACGGGCCACCATGAGACGGGTTTGTGGTGGTACGGGCAGCTGGCCAGCGTCAGCGGGCTCGTCGTCGTGAGCGCCTTCGGGCTCCTGCGCGCCCCGACCGTGGGGGACTGACGGGCACACAGCCAGTTCACATTCACGGCCGCGTGGAGAGCGCTCCTCGAGGCTGGGGACTTGCCCTGGCAGGGCGACCCGAACGAGAGCATCGAGTCCGCGATCCGGCTTTGGCGCTAGGCTGGCCCAAGAGATGTCCTCACCACAAGAGAAGCCCGACGCGCCCCGTCCCGCGCGGGGCGGACGGCGTGGATCTTCCGGCCGTGACCGCGGGGAGACAGCCGGGCAAGGCGGTCGACCACCGCGTCGCGGGGGTCACCGTCCCGACGAGGAGGACCGGGTCGCCGAACTGGCGCGGCCCCTCGAGCGCGTGCTGAAGCGCCTGCCGGAGATCGAGAGGCGCGTCGTGGAGCTGCGGATGGGACTCGCAGATGGCTACTCGCGCAGCCTTGCCGACACCGCTCGAGGGCTCGGGCTCACGATTCAGGAGGCTCGGGAGATCGAACAGCGAGCCTTCGAGCGGATCCGTGAAGTCGTGCCGCTCCAGCACCTGCAGAAGTTCCTGAGTTGACCCGGGCTCCCGCGGTTGCGCCGATGGCCCGCTGACCTCCATGTCATCGCTGCAGGAGCTGATCGAAGCCCGCGCTGCGCTGACCCGACCCGTGGTCGACCACCTGCAGGCCCTCGTGTCGGATTGGCAGATCCTCGCGGACCTGTCCTTCGCCGACCTGCTCCTGTGGTGTCGCGACCGTGAGCGCCTCGTCGTCGTGGCTCAGATGCGCCCCTACACCGCCCAGACCCTCTACCACGAGGACCTCGTCGGACGGACCTTCGACCCGAAGGAGCGGTCAGCGGTTGTCCGCGCCTTCAGCGAGGGCCGCATCGTCCGCAAGGGTGACACGGATTGGTCCACGGGCGTACCGGTGCGGGAGGAGGCGATACCGGTCACCTTTGACGGCGAGGTCATCGCCGTCGTTACTCGCGAGGCGAACCTGTCGATGGTGCGTTCGCCGTCCCAGCTCGAGTTGACCTACCTGCAGACGGCCGGGGAGCTCGCGCTGATGCTCGCCGATGGACAATTCCCCTTCCGAGGCGAGGATCCAGAACGCGAGCTCGCCCCCCGCGTCGGCGACGGGCTGATACGACTCGACCCGACCGGAATCGTCGCGTATGCCAGCCCGAACGCAATCAGCGCCTACCGACGGCTCGGGGTGGTCGATGACATCATCGGCCGCCACGTGCGCGAGTTCGACCTCGACGACGAAGCGGTCATGCAGGCTCTCGCCGACGGAGAGTCGCTCGAGAGCGAGGTCGAGGCCCGAGGTGCAGTCGTGCTCCGCCGTCTCATCCCCCTCGTACGTCGCCATGAGGTGCTCGCCGGGATCATGATCATGCGCGAGGTGACCGAGTTGCGCCGTCATGAGCGGTTGCTGCTCTACAAGGACGCCACGATCCGCGAGATCCACCACCGGGTGAAGAACAACCTCCAAACCGTCGCCTCGCTCCTCCGACTGCAGTCACGCCGGCTGCGGAGCATCGAAGCAAAGGAGGCGCTGGGGGAGTCGGTCCGTCGCATTTCCTCGATCGCGCTGGTCCATGAGACCCTGTCGCAGGAGAGTCGTCAGCGGGTGTCGTTCGACAAGGTCGCCCAGCGTCTCGTCGACATGCTCGAAGCCGGCTTGACCGACCCCGACCGGCCCATCCGCATGACCATCAGCGGCAGCGCAGGCGAGTTGCCCGCCGGGATCGCCACGCCGCTCGCGCTGGTGCTGTCCGAGCTGGTGCAGAACAGCGTCGAACACGGTTTTCCCCCCGATGGGGACCATCCCCCCCGCGGAGACGTCGAGGTCAGCCTCGAACGGCGACCGGCGAGCCTCCTGCTCACGGTCAGCGACAACGGGGTCGGCGTGCCAGCCGACTGGCGTCTCGACCGCGACGCGAACCTCGGACTGCAGATCGCGAACGCACTGCTCGAGACCGAGCTCGGAGGCAGACTCGAAGTCCGCCGGGCCGGCTCCCCCGGAGGCACCGTCTGCTTCGCGGAGCTACCCCTCCCGAGCGCCGGCTCGGCAGCCTGACGACTGGTGGGAAAAGAGACGTCGCAGCGGCTTCCGGTCGTCTTCCTTCCCGGCGCCGGCCAGGATGGCGAAATCTGGGCCGAAGTCGTGCCCCTCGTCGCCCCCCCGGTGATCGTCCACGAATTCCCCGCGCACGGCGGTCGTTTTGGAGCGCCTCTCGAGCGGGTTGAAGACCTTGCAGAAGACGCCCTTGACCACGTACCTGGCCGACAGCCAGCCGTGCTCGTCGGCCACTCGCTCGGAGGGGCGGTAGCGCTGGAAGCCGTCCTTCGTCGACCGGAGTCCGTCGCGGGCGTTGTCGTGCTTTGCGCCGAGCTCGACCCCAAGCCGGACCGGCGCGCCATGGCTGCGCTGGAGGACGGGGACATCGACCGCTTCGTCGACCTCATGCACCTCGGGATCGTGGGCCGGCGGCAGAGCACCAGCGCTGCGGCCCGTCCCGATCTGGCCCGCCCGCCCGGGCCTGCGGCCCGTCCCGATCTGGCCCGCCCGCCCGGGCCTGCGGCCCGTCCCGATCT
>JALZEO010000128.1 GCA_030862025.1 Actinomycetota bacterium
CATTCAAGCCGCGCGTAGCTTTCGCCGGTGACCAACGCGTGACCGGGAAACGATGATCGCGAAGACAGGAGTCACGTCTTGCGTGCGCGTGCGGCTCACCCAGGAGGTGCTGTTCTGATGGAAACCGACATTGCCACTGCGCGCGGCCGATGATGGACGCTCCCTATCAGCCCGCTCCCGACGTCCATGTCCTTCCCACCAGCATGCCGATTCCCGGGGTGGGCGTCGTCACCATCAACGCCTATGTGCTCCTGGCCGAGGAGCCGGTGCTGATCGACGCCGGCATAGCCGTCGACGGCGATGAGTTCATCGAGGCCTTGTCGTCGGTGATTGACCCTGCCGTACTGAGGTGGGTGTGGCTCACCCACGACGACGCCGACCACACTGGCAGCATCCAACGGGTGCTCGATCTAGCACCCAACGCTCGGCTCGCCACGAACGCGTTCAGTGCTCTGCGGATGGCGACGTGGTGGCCGGTGCCGCTTGAGCGCGTCCACGCCATCCGAACAGGGGACCAACTTCATGTCGGGGACCGGACGCTGGCCGCGATCCGACCTCCGCTCTATGACAACCCGATGTCGACCGGAATCTTCGACGGGGCCACCGGCGCACTGTTTTCTGTTGACTCATTTGGAGCGGTCCTCCCCGAGGCGACCCAGGACGCAGCCGAAATACCACAGGACGTCCTCACCGGCGGCATGGTCGGCTGGGCGACCTCTGATTCGCCATGGGCCCACGTGGTGGATCGCCAGCAGTTCAGCCAGGTCCTCGAAGATGTGCGCCGTCTTCAACCCAGTCGCATCTTCTCGTCACACCTGCCCGCCGCGACGGGCACCTCGCTGGAGCGCTTCCTGCAGCTACTCGAGGCGGTGCCTGACGCAGAGCCGTCTGTGTCACCGGACCACGAGGACTTCGCGCACATGGTGGCCACTATGGCAGCGATGTCCCCGTCCTCCCCGAAGCAGTGGGCGTGATGTTCGACGCAGGGTTGGCGTAGGGCGCAAGCTCTGCCTGACCCTAGGGCATCACCTGAATCACTTCGTCCGTCGTCCGCTTGCAGGTGTCGACCGCGAGAGCGCCTCCTGCTCCAGCACCGCCCAGTCGAAAAAGCGTGGTTCTCGACGCTGCCACGCGCGATGACCGGCTCCTGCTGACGCTCGACCGCGGCCTCGGCGACATCCGCAAGCACCCGCCCGGCACGCACGCCGGCGTCCTCGTGCTGCGGCTCGATCATCAGTCTCCGCGCTCCTCGTCCCTTCGCTCCCTGGGCCTGTCGGCATAGCCGCGCGTTGCACCGCCTCAGCCCACAGATTGCGACGACTTCCTGACAGCCGGCATGGCTGTCGCGCTCGCAGGTGCCGTCAACGACATTCTCATGTGCGCTGAGGCTTGACGCTGCATGCAACTATACGTCACACTAGCGCTCCGTTCTGTGACGCAAACCAAGCCCACCACATGTCCGAGGCCGCTGCGCGGACCCCCACTCAGCAGGCACGGAGGGATGACCACGTGGATCGCACGATCTCGTACCCGGAGATGGACCGCGGTGTGCGGGAACCCGGAGGCGAACCCCACGACGTCGCGCAGTCTTCAGGAGTCGGGCGCCGCGTCACCACCGACGGCAAGTTCTTCATGCGTGGCAACGCGCGCTTCCACTTCCGAGGCGTCACCTACGGAACCTTTCAAGCCCGCGACGACGGCGCCCTGTTCCCCGAGCGCGACCGCGTCAAGCGCGACTTCGCGGACATGGTGGACGCAGGGTTCACGGTCGTGCGCACCTACACCTTGCCGCCAGAGGACGTCGTGGAGCTCGCAGCTGACTGGGGCCTGCACCTGCTGCCCGACATCTTCTACCCCGACTGGCGCTATCTCGTGGGTGTCTCCCGCAACGAGCAACGCCAGCTGGTGCGGTCGGCCCAACAGGATGTGCGGTTGGCGGCCCGGCGGCTGGCCGATGCCGACCACGTCCTGGCCCTGTCTCTGGGCAACGAGATTCCCTCCGACGTCCTGCGCTGGTTCGGCGCCGAACGCATCGCCAACGTGCTCTCCGGACTGGCCGACACCGTCCGCGGGGAGGACCCGGAACGGCTGGTCACCTACGCCAACTACCCGACGGCCGAATATCTGCCGCTGGAGAGCGTCGACTTCCTCACCTTCAACGTCTTCCTCGAGCGGCGCGAAGACTTCCGCCGCTACCTCACACGACTCCAGCACCTCGCCGGCGAACGCCCCCTCGTCCTCGGCGAGGTGGGCATGCACGCCGGCGAGGG
>JALZEO010000259.1 GCA_030862025.1 Actinomycetota bacterium
ACGGATCCTCTGGGCTCAAGCGCCCCTCTCAGATGATTCTGATGGGTGCCAGGTTCACGACGGGAGGTCCGGGGTGTGGTGTAACCCCATTCTCACGGATGCTGATGCCGGCGTAGTTGTTGGGGCCGCTCTGGGATACGCCGCGCGGGATGCTGTAGGTCCCCGAGCCGTTACCGCCGGAGACCGCCAGGGTCCCGATCTGAGCAACCTCGCCTGTCACACTGGGGCTGTAGCAGCTTCCGTGCTGGCCCCCGGTCTGGTCAACGATGGTCCCACCCTGATTCTGGAAGACTCTGCCGTTGCAGAACAGAACGTTGTACTGACCGTCGGGCACTTGGTTGGGCCCGGGATAATTGAACGGACTGTTGGCGATGTTCGCACAGTCCCCGGTTCCCTGCCCCACGGCGACAGAAACCGTTTGGGCGGGGGTTGCACCGAGCGTGTGCTGCGCTCCGGCAACTATCGGACCGCAGAACTCCGAGTTCTTGGGACCGGTGTGGTTGCCGTTACCGGTGGCCGAGGACGTACCGCCGCCCCCCGTCACGGTTAGCTTGCCTCTCGTCTGTACACAGGCGAACGCCGCGCTGGCGATCAGCAACAGCGCTGCTGCTGCTGACACCGCCACGAGCAGCGTCCTTCGTCCTCTTGCCCTCATTGCCCCTGCCTTTCGTTGTTCGATGGGCCCACCCGTGTGGAGCCCCGCTTTCCCGGTAGCGTCGCTGCCACGCTCGGGAGCGCAGCACGATCGCGGCTGCCACGTGGTGGTCATGACCCTTCGAGTCGAAGCCCCGAGTGATCAGACATCCGCTGTTCGCGGATCTCGACGGTGCTCATTGTCCGTGCAATTCGGCCAGACCAGCGCGCGCTCCGACGCTAACTTTCCTCCCCTCTTGGGGCAATAAGTGCTATACGCACATACTCGTGTATGGCCTCACCGGTCCCGCACGTGCATGGCGGCTGCGGCTCCTGCAAGCGGAGGCTGCTGCTCCCTCGGCTGATGTGGCCCGCGTTGCGGCCCTGCCCCGCCCGACCTCCGAGCGCCAGCAGTTCGTGGCCTTGAGCCGGTCTCCGCAATCGGCGAGAGACGATTGAGTCCGTGGGATGGCTGCCCGTGAGGCTGCTTGCAGTCTGACTAGCGGCAGGAGCGTGCTGGCTCAGCACTATCCAGACATGGCCACCACCGCCCGGCGGGCCGACTTTGGGCAGCGTCCGGGCGGTGGTGGAGACTCCGTTGGGCTAAGGCGCCTTATTCAGGGCCTGCTCAGACGATTCTGATCGGCGCCATGTTCACGACCGCAGGGCCGGGGTACGCGCCCTGCGGCTTGAGGTGACGGATGCTGATGCCTGCGTAGTTGTTCGGGCCGTTCTTGGAAGCGCCACCAGGGATCTCAAAGGTCCAGTCGCCGACGCTGGTGCCGCCCGAGACGGTCCCGAAGCCCATCTGGGTGGCTGCGTCGTCCACCCCGTCGGTGAAGAAGCAGCCGCCGTGCTGACCCGCGCTGCTGTTGATGACCTCGCCGCCCTTGGCCTGGAACTGGCGGCCGTCGCAGAACATGACCTCGTAGGTGCCGTCGGGCACGTTGTTCGGCCCGTTGAAACCGAACGGGCTGTTGCTGATCACGGGGCAGTCTTCGGGTCTCGTGGCCGGCCCGAGTACGACTGTCACGTCGGGCTTCTGGTCCGAATTGAAGCCCAATGGCTGAGGCGCTTGTGCATTGGCCGGGAAAGGTGCCCTGCAGTACTCGGCGTTCCCGGTACTAGGGTGGGTGCCATTACCCACGGCAACGGACCTACCGACCGTCCCGATCACCTCGAGTCGGCCTCTGGTCTGCACGCAGGCGAACGCCACGCTCGCCAGCAGCAGCAACGCACCCGCGGCTGACGTTGCCACGAGCATCGGCCTTCGCGCTCTTCCTCTCATTGCCCTGCCTTTCATGGCTCGGTTGGCCCACGCGTTGTGGACCCCTTTCGGTAGGGCCGTTGCCCCCTCCGGAACAGCAAGTTCGCCGCTACCACGTGGTGGTCATAACCCTGGCGAGTCGAAGCCTTGCGGTGCGATCAAGCCCCCAGCTGGCTCACTGATCCGACCGTGTTCTTTTGTCCGAATGTTCGGACAGACCATCCGCGCGCCCCGACGCTAACCCCCGCCGCGGAGTGGAGCAATAAGTGCTACACGCAGATAGCTGTATGCCTCGGCCCAGCCCCCTCCGAGATGAGCTTTGTCGCTTGAGAGGAGCGCGGAATGCGGCCGCCGACAAGTTGACGGTCAGCGGTGTCTGCGACGGACGCGACAGACGGCACGGGGTAGCTCCGTCTCACCGCCGCTAGGCACCGAACCCCGGGATCCCCGGCGGGGCAGGCGCCACGCGGACGGCGTCGACCGCGTGCTGGAGCGGGCGGAGGAAGGACAGCGCGTCGGGGTCGAGCGGCTCAGCCTCCAAGAACTCGCCCAGCTCCCCGTCCGCAAACGGGGCGGCAGTCACGTGGGGCGGACGGTCGTGGGCACCGTAGACGACGAGGAGGACGTCCTCCGCAGCGCCAATCTCGGCCTCCGCGAGAAAGCCGTAGGCCGGCGTGGAGGTCGAGAGGATCTCGTCGTGGGCCAAGGCGCTGAGCAGGGCGAGGCGCGCGGACTCGTCGTCAGGCCAGTCAGGGATGCGTACGAGTCGCGTCGCCCGCGGCCCCGGTAAGACGACGACCACGGGGAGCGGACGCGTCTCGCGGGCCACGAGATCGCGCGCCGCTTCCTGACAGACGAACGCGAGCTCCTCGAACCGCACGTCGGCAGCTACACGGCGGTGGTCGCGCCATCGGCGGCCGACCCCACCGTTCGCGCGTATTTCGCCAGTACGCCGCGGGTGTAGCGAGGCCTGGGTGGCTCCCATCCTCTGCGCCGTCGGTCGAGCTCGTCCGGGGAGACGACCATGTCGATCCTACGAGCCGGAACGTCGATCGTGATGCGATCCCCGTCCTCCAAGAAGGCGATGGGTCCTTCGTTGGCCGCCTCCGGGGCAACATGGCCGATGCAGAAGCCGTGGGTGCCGCCACTGAAACGCCCGTCGGTGACTAGTGCCACCGTGGAACCCAGACCCGCGCCCTTCACCGCTGCGGTCACCGCGAGCATCTCGCGCATGCCGGGGCCGCCGATCGGACCCTCCCAGCGGATGACGATGACCTCCCCGTCGCGGATGCGGCCGGTGAGAACCGCTTCCAACGCGTCGGACTCGTCGTCGAAGACGCGAGCGGGACCGTCGAAATGCAGTTGGTTGGAGGTCAGACCGGCGATCTTCACGACCGCCCCGTCCGGTGCGAGTGAGCCGCGCAGGATCGCAAGCCCCCCGTCTGCATGGAGCGGAGACGACAGCGGACGGACGACCTCGCCGTCGACCAGGGGTGGGGCGAGCTCGGCCAGGTTCTCCCCAACGGTCCTGCCCGTCACCGTCAGGGCGTCGCCGTGCAGCAGACCGGCTTCGAGCAGCTCGCGCATGACGACCGGTACCCCGCCCACCCGGTCGAGATCGTTCATGACGTAGCGCCCACCTGGCTTCATGTCGGCGATGTGAGGTACGTGCCGGCCGATAAGGTCGAAATCGTCGAGGTCGAGGTCGACGCCGGCCTCGCGGGCGATGGCAAGCAGATGAAGCACCGCGTTCGTCGACCCACCGAGCGCCATGACCACCCTGATGGCGTTCTCGAGAGCCTCCCGCGACATGATGTCCCGGGGGTGATGCCCGCTTCCAGCAGGTGCACGACCGCCTCGCCGGAGCGGCGGGCGAACTCGTCACGTCGTGGGTCGCTGGCCGGTGGCGAGCATGAGCCAGGCAGCGCCATCCCGAGCGCCTCAATCGCGGAAGCCATGGTGTTCGCGGTGAACATCCCACCGCAGGAGCCCTCGCCGGGGCAGGCGTTGCGTTCGATGGCTTCGAGTTCCTCCGAGCTGAGGTGCCCGCGAGCCCTGGCACCGACCGCCTCGAAGACGTCGACGATCGTTAGGTCGCGTCCGTCGAGTCGGCCGGGAAGGATCGAGCCGCCGTAGAGAAACACTGACGGGACGTTGAGTCGAGCAGCTGCCATCGCCATGCCGGGCAGTGACTTGTCGCAGCCGGCGAAGGTGACGAGTCCGTCCAGGCGCTCGGCGTGGACGACCAGCTCGACCGAGTCCGCTATCACCTCGCGAGACACGAGCGATGCCCGCATGCCTTCGTGTCCCATCGAGATGCCATCGCTCACGGCGATGGTAACGAACTCGAGCGGGAAGCCGCCGGCCTCCTTCACCCCGAGCTTTGCCTGCTTCGCCAGGCGGTCGAGGGGGAGGTTGCAGGGCGTCACCTCGTTCCAGGACGACGCGATGCCGACCTGAGGCTTCGTGAAGTCCTCGTCGCTCATCCCCACCGCCCTGAGCATCGCCCGGGCGGGAGCCCGCTCGAAGCCCTCCGTAACCTCGCGGCTGCGGTGGCGCGGGTCAGCCATGCTCGTCTCCTGACGTGAGATCGCCCCCACGATAGCCGCCTCCGACCTGGCAATCCGAGCGGCTGTCCGCGCCCGATGCCGGGCGCGCGACACTCGCTACGATCCGCTTCGTGCCACCTCGTGAGCTTCCACTCGCATCAGGGCCCGGTGAGTCCCTTCCGCCCACCGAGCCCCTCCCGCCCGAGGCCACCATGCGCGATCAGGGCCGGGACGAATGGTCGCCAGGGGAGGTCGGGGTTCGTTATGGCGTCAACCTCTCGACGGTTGGGTGCCGACTCAATCAGGCAGAGACCGAGGAGGCACTGGCGGCTCTCGTCGCGCGGGGCTACCGCCTGGACCGCGACGGGCGGGCTCGTCTCGTCGTGGTCAACACCTGCGCGGTCACCCGCGAATCGACCGCGACCTCGCGCAAGCTCATCCGGCGTGCGATCCGCAGCAACCCCGACGCGACCGTCGTCGTCACCGGCTGCTACGCGACGGCTGAGCCCGACGCTGTCGCGGCCATTGACGGCGTCGGCCTCGTCGTACGGAACGCGGACAAGGAACGCCTCAGCGACCTCGTCGCTGCTCACGACCCAGGACTCGTCCCGCCCGCGCTCGCCCCTACCCCGGCCGAGCAACTGGTCGGCGCGGACCCCGACGACTTCACCAAGAGGCTGCACACGCGGGTGTCGCTGCGCGTCCAGACGGGCTGCGACGTCCACTGCGCCTTCTGCATCATCCCCTCGACCCGGGGGCCGCTGCGGTCCCGGCCCATTGAGGAGATCGTCGCGGACCTCCGGCTCAGGATCGCCGACGGTGTCCGCGAGGCGGTACTCACCGGCGTCAACCTCGGCAAGTACGGCCACGACCTCGGCGACCGTGAAGGACTCGCCCACCTTTGTAGCCGGCTCCTCGCCGATGTCGAGGGCCTCGAGCGCCTACGCCTGTCGTCCGTGCTACCACTCGAGGTGACACCGGCCCTCGTAGAAGTCTGGTCCGGCGACGAGCGAGTTTGTCGCCATCTCCATGTCCCCTTGCAGAGCGGCTCCGACCGAATCCTGTCCGCTATGGGCCGGGGTTACAACGTCGCCACCTTCATGGCACGCGTCGACCACGCCCGCGAACGCCTGAGCCATCTCGGACTGTCAACGGATGTCATCGTCGGCTTTCCGGGCGAGACCCGTGAGGACTTCGAGGCCACAAAGGACGTGCTCGAGCGCTGCGGTTTCGCGAAGCTTCACGTCTTCCGTTATTCGGCCCGCCCTGGTACCCGCAGCGCCGAGACGATGTCGGACGACGTGCCCGAGGCCGAGAAACGCGCTCGCTCGCACGAGCTCATTGCCCTCGGTGAGGTGTTTCGCGACCGCTTTCACGCGTCCCTGCTCGGTGTTGAACTCGACGTCGTAGTCGAGAGCGATCGCGCTCAGGGTTGGCTGCAAGGCACGGCCGGAAACTATGTGAAGCCATACCTCCGTGGGGACCCGAGTCTGATCGAGCGCGTAGTTCGAGTGCGCCTGACAGGCCTCCGCGGCACAACCATGGTGGGTGAACTTGCCGTTACTACCTAGCCTTTGGAGACTCGGGCATCCCTCGCTGGGCGCGAACTAAGCGTTGGGACGTGACCCTTTAGATCGGTCAGATAGCCGAAACCGGTCCCGAGTAAAGTCGGGGAAATACCTGCAGTAGTAGGCTGATTACAACTCAGGAATGAGCTACGGGATCGTGCGTAGCAAAGTCGCCGCGCCTGCCGTACACGGGTTATTGTCCAACTTCCTAAGGTGAGGTAGGGCTGCAAACTGCGGGGCATTGCCTTGCATCATCAACCAAAGGTCCAGGGCATGTTGGAACAGCACACAGGGCCGGTCCAGCAGGGGCCTCGGGCCGATGCGCCGGCCAGGCCGTCTGAGTACCGACGCCGAGCCTTGGCATGGGTCAAGCCCGTCGTAGCACTCGCGCTCGAACCGGCGCCGTCCGAACCGGATGCTTCGTCGGGAACTGGTCTCCTGCGAGGAGCGTTCGCTCGTGCCGGCTGCCGATCTGCTGACGGGGGTTTACGAGAGCGTGATGCACTGTTTGCTCACCCCCTACGGGCAGAGATTCCCACTCGACACTGCTGCCAGTCGCCGTTCCCGAGTCGTCAAGCGGTATCGAACGGCCAGTGGCTCCGTCTTCACGCATGACGCCGTCGCTCGGCGCGTCCAGCCATCGCTGCGCTGGGCATCCCTCCGCGGCAAACATCACGTCGCCGACGCGGAGGTCGAATGGAACCGCTTGACTACCTGGAGGCCCTGAAACGCCGCTGGTCGCTCGTCGCGGCGGCGCTGCTCGTGACCGGGGCCGCCTTCTGGCTCACCACGCCGGACGGGGTCGAGACCTCGTCGGTCACTGACTACTCGGCGACGCACACTCTCCTCGTCAATCACGAGTCTTCGACCAGATCCGGGGTGCAGACGAACCTGCGGGTACTGGCTGTGCTTGCGACGAGCGGGGACATCCCCCGGCGCGTCACCGAGCGTCTCGGTCTCTCCGAGAGCCCCCAAGCGCTCATGGAGCGGGTACAAGTCGACGCCGACCCGAAAATCGACGTCCTACGCATCTCCTCGACGGGAGCGGACCCCGAGCAGATCGTGGTGCTCGTGGACACGTTTGCCGACGAGGTCCTACGCGTGGCGGCGGAGCGCACGGAGAGCCAGCGCAACGAAGCGGTGGCGCGAGCCAAGGCCATAACCGAAGGGCAGCAGACACGCATCAGGGACCTCGAGGAGCGAATCTCTGACCTGCCGCTGGAGAGCGCTGAGGCACGCATAGCAACCGCAGAACGCGATGCCGTCCTCGAGGTGTACGCCCGTCAGCAGGGCGTCCTGCAGAATCTCACCTCGCAGCCACCGGGACCGGGGCTGCTGTCGCTCGGGCCGGCTGTCCCCGTCCCGACGGCCGTCGCAGATCCCTCGTCTGCCTGGATGCTGAGCCTCACGGCTGACCCCCGCGCCCGGCTCCTCATCGGCGCGCTCCTCGGCGTGCTGCTCGGGTCGGGGTTGGCGATCCTCATCGACCGCCTCGACTCGCGCGTCCGCAGCCGCCGTCAAGCCGAGCGTGCGTTCGGCCTGCCGGTCGTCGCCGAAATTTCCCGGGTCCGCCCCGCCCGCGCCCGCCACTCCCCTCTCGCCGCCGGTTCAACGCCCGCAAACTCCGAACTCGAGCTGGCCGAGGCCTATCGGCAGCTCGCATTCGCGGTGCTCCACACTCCCCGTTGGGTTCTCGCCCCGCGTCCGCCTGGGGACGAGGAAGACCCGGGAATCAAAGCGGCGCGTCTCGTGCAAGGCCCATCCCGTCTCGTGGTTGTCACTTCCGCCGCCCGTGAGGGTGCTCTCTGCGCCATCGTGGCGAACCTCGCGACCAGCCTTGCCGCCATCGGCCGGGACGTGATCGCCGTTGACGCCGACCACGAGCGTCCCCGCCTCGCTGAGTACCTCGGTGCACGGCCAGACGACGGCGACCCCTCCCAGCCATCGGCGGAGGATGCTCCGCGACTGCTCGCAACGACGGTGCCCGGGGTACGGGTGGCCCCGCAGGCCAGCCTCCTCTGCGGCGATCTCGCGGCCGGGCGGCGAATTATCCACCGCTATCTCGATCTCGCCGACATCGTCCTCACCAGCTGCCCGCCCATCCTCTCAGGGGGAGAAGCTGCGGTGTGGACGGTCGAGGCGGACGCCGTCCTAATCGCCGCGTCTTCAGGTTCGACGACCGCGGACGCCGCCTCCGTCACCAGGGAGCATCTTGCCCGGCTCCAGGCACAGGTACTGGGAGTCGCATTCGTAGCTGCCGAAGGCCACCGACGCCGCGTCGCACCCATCCGGCGCCGGAGCCGTCCAACCCTCCCCGCGCCGCCTCGCCACGCCCCCGCAAGTCCGCCACCCACTCAGGACGGGGAGCCGCCGGCGACACCACGCCCGCATCCTGAGGGTGACCTGCGGCGACGCGAGGTGCCAGCTGTCGGGCCGGAGGGCAACGGTCGGGTGACGGACGC
>JALZEO010000130.1 GCA_030862025.1 Actinomycetota bacterium
GGGGGTCTTCGTATCCGGAGAGGGGCGACCTTACAACGGCAGTTCAATTCACTGCTCGGACTTGAACTCCCCCGTGCCGGCGGACAGCCCACTGCCGGCGGACAGCCCACTGGAGAAATATACCGCAGGCAACGAACGGGCCATGCTGGGTTGTGCACGTCCGCCAGTCTGGGTGCAAGGCACACACAGAATGACTCTTACCAAGACAGTAAACCTCAGCCCGCTTCTCCCGCCCCTTGGCGTGGCGTCTCGGCCAGCCAGACGTCATTTGCGTACGTAGCGGCTCTTTCGACTAGCCGCAGCCCGAGATTGGAGGCCTCCTCGGTCGTCTCGGCCTCCACCACGAGGCGGACGTCGACGATGACCTCTGCCCGAGCGACCTCCTCGAGCTCCTCGAGCTCCGCGAGCACCGTTTCGATGTCCTGCGTTGACCCGGGCCTGACGACCAGCCGCACGTCGTACTTCACGCCCCTCCGGTCTCACTCTGCGTCGGCAGGCAAATTCTGACGGCCGTCCGACGGGGTCAAACCCCGGACCTGGAGGCAACCAGAGACCAGGACACGCAAGGGCTCTGACGTCGTCGCGGCGTATGGGGTTCCGGCGCCGGTGAAGCGCTATCGAGTCGAAAGGTCTTCGTCGCCTGTCTGCGGCAGCCGCACGGCCTCGATGACATCATCAGCGCGCCGTGTAACCGTCAGATCCAGCGTTACAAAGCCATCGTCGACGATAACGTCCCGAACGACGGCAACAGCAAGGTTTTCGAAGCCGACGACGTCACCTGCCTTGAGATCGGCAGCCGGCATCCGGCTGGCCAGCCATTGCGTGGCATTCGTCATGTCGCACCCTCCTCACTTCACGCCGCCAACGGCCTACGCCACCGGACACGCTTCTAGGCCAGGGACGGGCGGCCACTCCGATGGCTTGAGGCGTCGGACGACTCTGTCCGCTGTTCTCGCGGGCTGCCGTATTGACGCTGCTCACACGATCGCAGGTGGCCGCCTGCCGCTGGGCCTCCAGCCGCTGACAGCGCGGTGGCAACGCTGTCGGGCCACCTTCTGGTCGAGCTGCTGTCGCTGCCAACCCAGCGTCTGAGTCGGCAGGTGCTGCTAGGTGCCATTGAACGCCGGGGGCTGGTCGCGTCTGTGCTCCGCCCCCGGCGGACGTGCAACCCCCCGTTGTCCGCTTGGTCTCTGTGTACCCCCGGGATCTGTACGGGGAGTGGGCGAAAGATCACCGCCGCCCAGCGACCATCGTCCAGTGTACGGACGGAGGCATCATCGCGCACGAAACGCAGGACAGCCGAGTTTGCGCATGTTTCTGATCCGCCAGGCGTACGCGGGCGCCCAAGCACGGCGAGCCCCCTGGGCGATCGGACAGCGGCGTCTCCGAGTGGAATAGCTATACTTATCACTAGTCGTCCCGAGTGGCTGCTACGAAATTGGTGGTTATAGCTTCTGCGAAAGCAGTGGTGTAGCTACTGAAAAAGTGGTGGTTACTCGGGGCGACACCACGTTTATGGGGGCTGAAGCTTCTTCCGCCCCAATTGGCCTCGTTCTACGTTCCTAGCGGGTTGACAACTTGCCCTCTATCGGGCGCCCGAGCTTCCTCTCCCAGAAGCCACCCAACGAAAGCCCGGTTGTTGAGGGCTCTGCGATGTCTGCGCCGCCGGATGAGGTCGATGGCTTCTTGAGGCTGAAAGCCACGCTCAACTAGCGTTCTGGCAACCACCAGCCCGGACCGGTTCAGTCCTGCCTTGCAGCGGACCAGTACGCTGAGGCCTTCGTCCAGCCATGCGGAAACCCGCCGGGCAAGCCACCGTATCGTCTCTTCGTCGGGCACGTCAGCGTCCGCGATAAACCAGGAGACTCCCTGCTGGCCCTCACACGGAGGAGACCGGCGGTTGCCTCTGGCGCACAAGGAAACGACGACATCAAACCGACCCGCCTCCGGTGCAGAACGGCTTCCCCCTTGCCACAGGCCAGGGATCACCTCATGCCACACAGCAGGTCGTAACCTCAAGCTCTGCTCTCCCCTGTCACCTGCTAGGACCACGCGCTGGCGCGCTCGACGCCGCCGCGCTTTGTGTCGCGGATGCGGCGTACCGTGACGGTGATGGGCCCCCGGGTAACGCCTGAGCTCGCTCCTACTCGAAGCAGTCTAGCTGCACCTAGGGAGACGCTGGCTGGCCACCGCCAGAGGTCGGCCCGAAAAGTTACCTTGACCCTCCGCCTAGGGAGAGGCTCTGCGGGCCTTCCAAGGAGTCGTGATGGCGGACACGGACGACAGCGTCATGCCCCTACATGGGTGGAGCAATGTTCTCGAGCAGCTCTCCCTGCCCCTTCGGGCCTACCAGCAGCAACTCATACGCACATATCAGCCTGCCCTGCGTTTCGGCGAGCAGTTGTGGCACGCGTATGGGGGGTGGTTGCGCTACTGGGAGCGGTTCGCATATTGGGAACGACTCGTCGTCGTCGAAGGTTCTGCCTTCGAGGCGCCGGACTGGGGGGCGCAAGAGGCGACCTCAACCACCTCGCCCGCGACCACACGTTCCGAGGGGCGACCCGCCTTCGCTCTTGGGGCCGAGCTGGGTCAGCTACCCGAGGCCGGCAGGACGATGCGGCCAGGAGCCTCCCGTGATGCCGGCAACATCGGGGTGCCACCCGAGGCGGAACGTATCCTGGCGGACCTGGCCTGGGTGCTCGAGGTCGTCGGCGCCCAGCTCGAGCATCTGATGTCGTCGCTGAACGGCCTCCTCGCCGAACAGGTGAAACTGCTCAGCGAGGCCGTGACGCACCGTCAGGAAGGGATGCCCGGCCACGAGGAGAAGGCGGAGGACCAGCCATGAACCCGCCTCCCGGCAGTGACGTGGTGTCGTCAGCTCCCGCCAAGCGGCAGCCGAATGAGCCCCCCTCCGGTCGACATGCGCTGGTCGACCCGCTTTCGCATCTCGGGTAGCCGCAGGTAGAGGGCGTCCCCGGGACACTCCGTGTGCCCGACGTCGCGGTGGCCGCTGAGCGTCCAGATGTACGCCCGGCTTCCCTCGGCGTACTTCGACGACCCTCGGCTCGTGACGGTGATCTTGTCGTCCGGGTCGATGTCGTGGATGTCGAACTTCCACGCGATCGTCTTCACGGCTGCTTCGTAGGCGGCAGTGGGGACGCTACCGGTGAGTTCGCCGATGACCGCGATCCCGAACGAGCGGGTGTTGAAGCCGGCCGCGTGCGCTCCGATCACCGGCCGATCGACCCCACCTGCTCGTCCCTCGTAGACCACCCCGCAGCGGTCGACGAGCAGGTTATAACCGATGTCGCTCCAGCCCCGCGTCTGCGTGTGGAAATGGTAGATGCCACGAAGGACGGCAGGCGCCTGTGAACAGGCGTAGCCGTTGGGTGATGCCGTGTGATGGATGATCCCGTAGTCCACTCCCGAGGCGTAATCCGGCGGTCCGCTCCGCAGCCTTTCGTCGGCACCCCACTGCCTGCGGCTGACGATCCGAGGACGGCTGGCTGCCGCCTCTGCGGCGGGAGGACTGGCGGCGCTCAGGGCGCGACGTAGGTTGTCGAGGACGCGCTGAGGCAACGAGCGACTCAGCCCCTCGGAGTCTATGACGTGGGCGGTCACATCCTCGGGGCTGAGCCCGTCAGCACTCACTTGGAGAAAAAGGCTCTTACCCACCCAGATCGGGGCGGTGAAACGGCTGCTCTCCGATGCCTGTCGCGCCTCTGAACTGGCCGGGTCAGGGCCCTCATTCGGCTCGTCCTCGGCCTCCTCCCAATCCGACCAGACCTTTCCATCCTGGGAGGTGCGGAACAGGATCGGGGCATCTGGTCGGGGGACGGGCAGCTCGAACCCCACCATCCCGAATGGAATGGGAGCTCGGGTCGGCACCGACGAACGCTGACCGGGGCCCGACACGTCGGGATCCTCGACCAGGCCGGTCAGCTGCCTCGAGACGGTGGCGGGGGAGCTGTCGCTCGGCCCCGCCAATGCGGGCAGCGGCACGAGGCCAAGCACGAGGGTGAACACCAGCAGAGAGACGAAGCGTGCTCGCATGCGGCTTTCTCCTTCTCGCCCCGGTCCACTCGATCTCGTCGCTCCAGTGCCGTGCCGTGCGCCGTTACCGTCGCTTGCCGTGATCGTGGTGACGCCCTGCGCTGCACCCCATGGGGACTCTGCCGCAAGCCTCCGTCTCGAATCAACTCCGTGCTACGGACAGTACCGAGGGTACGCGCGAAGCGATGCTCGGCGGTGAAGGCCAGGGCTGCAGGTCTAGATCCAGGCGTCGAACCACCAACGACGATGGAGCGCGTCGTAGTGGAGTTCCAAGCCCGAATAGATCGGGTAGAAGTAGACAAAGAGCGAGGCCGCGACGACCGCGACGAACACGCCGGTGACAGCCCCGGGGGTCTGACGGGGGCTTCGCAGCAGCCTGCGTCGGCGCTGCCGGCGCCGTTCCGCGACCTCGTCGATCCAGGTAACGGCGTAGGCGATCGCGAGCGCGAGGAACGGAACGACCGGAACCATGTAGAAGAAAAACAACGGTCGGGGGACGAACAACCAGGGGAGGAACTGCACCCCCCAGAACGTCACGATGTACCAGGCGCGACGGTCTCGCCGGAACGCCCCGATGGCGAGTGGGACGACGCTTGCGAGCGCGACCCACCACACTCCGGGGTTGCCGAGCGCCAGGATCTCTGCGGCGTTCTCCTCCGCCACCGCACACGGCGGTGGTGGTACCAGCTGGCCTTCCTCGTTCGGTGTCGGAATCCCCTTGGCGCGCTCCTCGGGACAGTGCTCCCAGTAGTAGACCACCGGGCGCCCGATTACCGGCCAGGTGTAGGCCGGAGCCCGGTACGAGTGCTCGGCCTCCAGATTGCCATGGAAGCTGGCGATGCCGCCCTGATAGCGGAAGAAGCCCGCGACCCGGCTGAGCGCTGGCACGTCGCAGGGCTCCTGCGGCCGACCGTCGACCGCGCAGACCTTCCCCCCCTCGGGCGTATAGGCGTAGTTGGCGAACCAGGGCAGGTAGGACGCGAGGTAAACGAGGGTCGGGACGAGCACGAAAGCGAGCGCGAGGGAGCCGACGAGTGATCCGAAACCCACCCGTAGCCGGCCCGTGGTCCGGCGGCGCCAGGCGAGCTCCCAGCCGAGTGCGAGCAGCCCGGCCGCCGCAAGCGCAAAGATGCCCGACCATTTCGTCGCCAGCGCCAAGCCGAAGGCGGCCCCGGCCAGAACTCGGAGGAGGTGGCCGCGGACAGGCCGCAAGCCGAGCCCTTGAGCCGGGGGCGGGTCCTCCTCCTCGACCGTGGCGACCCCCACCCCTGGCCGTCCGGCCTCGACCGCATCCTCCCGCTCGTCGTCGACGGGTCGAGCGTCGCTGCTGCCACCTGCCGGAACAGCCCGCGTGAAGGTCACGGGAGGGGGCGGGACCGGATGGGGGCGGCGCCAACGGCCACCGTTGTCCGCCCCGAGCTGGCTGCGCTCGAAGTCCACCAGCATGAGCCAGGCGCCGAGAGCCACGAAGAAACCGAGGAACACGTCGAGCATCGACGTGCGCGACTGCACGAACATGAGCCCGTCGACGGCGACCAGCAACCCCGCCAGCGCCGCCGCCCCGCGCCAGCCGAGGAGCCTCATCGCGATGAGATAGGTCAGCAACACGACGAGCGAGCCCGCGAGTACGCCTGGAACCCGCCATCCCCACGGGTTGTCGCCGAACGCTTTGATCCCTGCCGCGATCAGCCACTTCCCAACGGGCGGGTGGACAGCGAAGCCCTCCTCCACCCCATGGTCGAGCATCCACCTGGCATCGTTCACGTAGTAGGTCTCGTCGAAGAAGATCCGTCCCGGATGGTCGAGCTGAATCAGACGGATCACCCCCGCCACGACGACGAGGAGGATAGGGAGGAGGACGGCGGCGCGCTTCGAGCTCACGGTCGGCCGAGCGTAGCTGCTTCGCAACGACGTGCGATGGCAAGCAAAAGAGAAGGGAGGAGACGTGGATCGCTCGGAGGGGCACCGAGAGGGTGGCCTTGTCGTGGTCTCCACTCCTATCGGCAACTTGGGAGACCTGTCGCCCCGAGCGGCCGAAACCCTGCGTGGGGCCGACCTCGTGGCTGCCGAGGACACGCGCAGGACTGGACGGCTGCTCGCCCACGTCGGCTCCAACGCGCCTCAGATCTCCTTTCACGAGCACAACGAAGACCAGCGCCTGCCGGATCTCCTCGCCCGTGTCGCCGCGGGACAGACCGTTGCGCTCGTCACCGACGCCGGAACGCCGGGCATCTCGGATCCTGGCTACCGGCTGGTGCGTGCCTGCGTGCGGGCAAGTTTGCGCGTCGAGGCCGTACCAGGCCCCTCGGCGGTGATCCAAGCGCTCGTCGTCTCGGGCTTGGCCACCGACCGCTTCGCCTTTGAAGGCTTCCTCCCGCGCCGCCAGGCGGCCCGAAGCCGGCGACTGACGGAGCTCGGCGCCGAGACCCGCACGATCGTGCTTTACGTCTCCCCGCACCGCGCCGTCAAAGACCTCGACGACCTCGTGGCCGCGCTGGGGCCCGACCGTCCGGCTGCTTTGTGTCGGGAGCTCACGAAGCTCCATGAGGAGGTGGTACGAGCTCCGGTGGGCGAACTTGCAGAGCGGGTGAGGTCAGGTGGAGTGCGGGGCGAGGTGACGCTTGTCGTGTCAGGGGTGCCGGCTCGTCACACCTCTGGTACGCGGCAGGATCCCACCTCTGGTGCGCGGCAAGATCGCAGCTCGGAGGCGCGGCAGGCCAGCCAGATGACAGCGGATCCAGGGGACCTGGCTGATGAGGTCAGCCGGCGCGTGAAGGCCGGCACGAGCAAGAAATCCGCGATCGCGGAGGTGGCGGCTGAGGCCGGAGTACCGAAGCGGGATGTCTACCAGGCTGTGGTCGAGGCAGGCAGCTCCTCGTGAGTGACGAGCGTGTCCGCCTCATCTCTGACCATCCGTAGGCGGCCATCGGGGACAGCCCCCGCTTCGCCTTCGGTCTGTGGAGGATCGGGCAAGTCTGGCAACGGCGTGTTCCGTGCCGTCCCGTCGTGCTCGAACGTGGCCTCCACGTGGTTGCCGAGCATCCCAACGGCGCCGGCGCACGAGGCGCAGACCGCCTTGTCGCGGAAGGTCTGCAGGTCCCGATCAGAGTGGCAGAACACGCACTCATCCACGCGCTTCGAGAGGATGACCTTGTCACCCTGGACCGATACCTCGAGGACGTCACCTTCACGAATCCCGAGGGAGCGCCGGATCCCGGCCGGAATCACGACCCGGCCCAGGTCATCGACCTTGCGTTGGATACCGCTCTTCATGGCGCCTTGACGTTCGACTGGTGTGGAGGATCTTTCAGCGGGATGAGCCGGAGCAGAAACGCGGCCCGGGCTCAAACGTCCTTGGCGCGCCGGAGGCTAGGCCCGACGAGGGGGCGCTTCAACGTGACCCGGTACGCTGCCTGGCGAGCCCGTTCCCGAACGGCGACAGGCGAATGCCGAAGGACACCTTCTACCTCACGACCCCGATCTACTACGTCAACGACGTGCCGCATCTGGGCCACGCCTACACCACCATCGCCGCCGACACGCTAGCCAGGTGGCGGCGACTGCGCGGTGATCGCGTCTTCTTCCTGACCGGTACCGACGAACACGGCCAGAAGGTCATGCGCACGGCCCAGGCGAAAGGCATGGGTCCGAGGGAGTGGACCGACACGGTTGTGCCGCGCTGGCACGAGGTGTGGCGACTTCTCGATATCTCTCACGACGACTTCATCCGAACGACGGAGCCCCGCCATACCCTGCGGGTACAGGAGTTCGTCCAGCGACTACGTGAGCAGGGAGACATTTACCAGGGGACCTACCGCGGCCCCTACTGCGTTTCCTGCGAGGAGTTCAAGGAACCCGGAGAGCTCCTGGAGGGTCAGCTCTGCCCGATCCATGAGCGCCCCGTCGATTTTGTGGAGGAAGACAACTACTTCTTCCGGCTCTCGGCCTACCGCGAGGCGCTCCTACGTCTCTACGACGACCGACCGGAGTTCGTTCGCCCCGAGGCCCGTTTGAATGAGGTACGTGCCTTTGTCGCGGGGGGCCTGAAGGACCTCTCCCTGTCCCGCTCAACGTTCGACTGGGGCGTACCCGTCCCGTGGGACCCCTCCCAGGTCATCTATGTCTGGATTGATGCTCTGCAGAACTACATCACGGCAGCTGGATTCGGCGCGGACCCAGGGCTCTTCGAGCGGTTGTGGCCGGCGGATGTGCACTTCGTAGGCAAGGACATCTTGCGTTTTCACGCGGTGATTTGGCCTGCCATGCTCATCGCCGCGGGAATCCAGCCTCCCCGTACCGTGTGGGCGCACGGTTGGCTCATGGTAGGGGGCAAGAAGATGTCGAAGACGGCCATCACCGGGATCCACCCACGTGACCTCGTCGCTACCTTCGGGTCGGACGCACTGCGCTACTACCTGCTACGCGACATCTCGTTCGGGCAGGACGGCAACTTTTCCTGGGAGGCGTTGCATGAGCGCTATACGACCGACCTCGGCAACGACCTCGGCAACCTCGTCAATCGGGTATTGAACATGGCTGTCTCGTATCTCGGCGGAGCCGTGCCCGACGCCCGAGCGGACGCCTCGGAACCCGGAGCGCAACTCGCAAGCGAGCGCATGGCAGCGCTGGATGGCGTCGAGGCGGCCATGGAGCAGCTCGACTACCGCTCCGCACTCGAGTCGGCCTGGGTACTGGTCAGAGGCGCGAACCGCTACGTCGACGCCAAGGCACCGTGGGCTCTGAACAAGGCTGGACAGGCCGACGAACTCGCCACCGTGATGTACACCTTGCTGGATACTCTGCGAGGCATCGCTGTACTCCTCTCCTTCGTCCTGCCGACCACTGCGGGACGCATGTGGGAGAATCTGGGGCTCGAGGGACGTCCTGACCAGCAGGTGCTGCCAGGAGGGCTCGAGTCGGGGCTGCTGCCCCCCGGTGCAGTTGTAGCGAAAGGCCCGGTGCTGTTCCCGCGGGTGGAGATCGCCGAGGACGCGGTGGCGAGGTGAATGCCAGGAAAGCCGCGCAGGTTTCGTTGGACGAGCAGCCCGACCCTGACCGGTGGTCGTCCGCCGAGAGCGTCTCGATGCTCGAATTCGCTGACACCCACTGCCACCTCGACCACCACGAAGAAGTGCGGCCTGCCGATCAGGTTGAGCGTGCTCGCGCCGAG
>JALZEO010000133.1 GCA_030862025.1 Actinomycetota bacterium
CGATGCGGCCGGTCAGCTGGTGCAGCTCGACCTTGTGACGCAGCTCCAAGAACAGGAAGTAGGTCTTGAGCGCCTGCGCCCGTGACAGCCGGGTGCCCTTCGCGGCGTCCCGGAGCACCTTGCCGAAGTAGGCGTCGGCGTCGGCGGGCTCCATCTCCCACAACGGCCGCCCCAACCAGGTCCGCACCTGCTCGAGGTGGACGACGTCGGAGCTGATCGTGCCGTCCGCGAGTCCAGCGGCCGCCCGGGCGAGCACGAACCCCGCGAGTATGTCGGTCTCGAACGCCGCCAGCTCCTCCGCGCCTGCCGGTGGACGTGCCTGGCGCAGGTCGCGCACTACTGCTAGTCCCACCCGCGCCTCCTCGCCTTCGTCCGAACCGTAAGATGAACGGTAAGGACGATAGGACTTCAATAATCCTGAGGCAACCTCAATAGCGAAACGAAGGTTGCGGGAGACGAGAAGGCCCACGTCCTGGAGTGGAAGAGGTAGGAGCCGGCTCAGAGAACTCTGGGGTTATTCCTTAGTCGGTGGTGGTGTGAACCGGCGTGACCTCAGTCGTCGTATGGGGAGCGAGTCCGGTCGTTCGCGTTTCGCGCGCAGTTGAGGGCGAGAAGATGTCGGCAAAGGCTTGGACTGCGCCGGGCCCGTCGGGCTCGAGCGTCACTTCGCTGAGTGCTTCGGCCGGAGACCGTGCGCCGGCTGCGACACTCAGGACGGTCTGAGGGTCGGCGGTGACGCGGAGTTGGGGCTCGCGATCGCTTCTGTCGCGGAGTGTGAGGCGCCCATCGATGACGCCGAGCCGGATGCTCTCCCCATCGACAATGAGTTCGATGTCGGTCTCGGCGCCCATCCTCGCGCCAACCCCCAGCGCATCAAGAGCGAGCGCGAGCCAGTCGCCACGGAACCGGTCGCTGCCGGGGCCAGAGATCATCCATCGGCCACCCCAGCGGATGAGAGCTTCCACCGCTTCGCGTAGCTCTTCTCCGGCGTCGGTCAGCTCGTAGACGCTGCTTGCAGCGGGTGGGGGCAGTTCCCGTCGAGACACCAGACCGTCGTCCTGCAGTTGGCGGAGTCGGTCGGCCAGCAGGTTGTTGGCGATGCCCGGTAGTCCGGCGCGCAGGTCGGTGAAGCGCTTCGGTCCAAGGAGCAGCTCGCGCACGATCAACAGTGCCCAGCGGGGACCGACGTGGTCGAGCGCCCGTGCGAGCGCGCAGTACTGGTCGTAAGAACGCATCACCGTCCAACCGTTAACGATCTGGCAGTTGAGTATCTTGCTCGCTTAGTTTAGATTCTATCCCACCAGACGGCAAGGAACCGGGATGGATGACCGCAGGACAGCCGTGGACACGGCAGCCGGCAGGGTTGCTGTGCGCGTCATCGGAGAGGGCACGCCAGTTCTGCTGGTGCATGGCATCCCCGGATCGGCGAAGGTGTGGGAGCGCGTGACTGCCGATTTGGTGGCGGCCGGTTTCCGGGTACTCGTACCGGACTTGCTGGGGTTCGGCGCGAGCGACAGGCCAGCCAACCTCGATAGGTTGTGGCTCGACGCCCAGGCCACCGCGCTGTCAGAGTTGCTGGCGGCCTCAGACACGCAACCGGTCATCACCGTCGGCCACGACTACGGCGCACCCATCTGCGTGACGTTGGCGCAGCGCAACCCGACCAGGGTGGCCGGCCTCGTACTGGCGGCTGGCAACCTGTTCACAGACACGCCGATCCCGCCACCTCTTAGCGCAGCGACCGTGCCGGTCGTGGGTGGTTTCGTCGCACGGATCCTGCTTTCAGCGCCCCTGCTGCGAATGATGTTGCAGTTCGGTGTCGGCCGTCCCCGCGTTTCGCTCGATCCGGCCGCCTACCTCGGAGACGCGACCCAAAGGCGCGCGATCAGCACCATCTTCGCGGGAGCACTGCGCGAGCTGCCATACAGGTATCGCGAGGTGGAGGCGGCGCTGAACGAGCTACAGCAGCCGACGGTGGTTGTCTGGGGCGATCGAGACCCCTTCTTCGGCATCGAGCAGGCCCACCGTGCCGCCACGGCCATCCCCCATGCGACGCTGCTGATCGAACCGGACGCAGGGCACTTCCTTCCGGCCGAACGACCGGCGGCGTTCGTCGAGGCTGTCGGACGGCTCCACCGCGCCGGCCGAGGGGCCACGACGTGAGGGATCAGCCGCGCTGGATCCCCGAAGTCGCCGCCGAGTTGCTGCGGGCCGGCGAGTCGATGGGAGCACGACCCGGCCACATGTTCGGACATCCCGCGCTCTACGCTGGCCGCCGCCTGGCCGCCTGCGCCTACGGGGAAGGCGTCGGAATGAAGCTACCCGCGGACCGCGTCCAAACCCTGGTCGCCGCGGGGCAGGCCAGCCTCTTCCAGCCCTACGGCAAGGCGCCGATGAGCGAATGGCTCCATGTGCGGGCCACCACGAGCTCTGAAGTCGACGGGCTCACACAGCTCATAGCGGAATCGCTCGACTTCGTTGCTGACGGTCGGACGTGACGAAGGCGGCCCTTCTCGATCGAGCCCTGCGGGCGGCAGGCGGGCTCGAGGCGTGGCGGGCAGCCAGGGTCTGGGAGGCGAGGCTGTCCACCGGCGGGCTCGCCTTCCGCGCCCGCGGACGAGCGGATCTCCACGACGTCCGGGCCTCCGTGGCGACGTGGGGTCAGCGAGTCGTCCTCGACCCGTTCCCCAAGCCGGGACACCGCGCTTCCTGGCACGCCGGCATGGTCCGCATCGAGCGCTCGAGTGGTGGCCTCGTAGAAGAACAGCACGTGACCAACTGGGGTCGGCGGTGGGATGACCTGAGCATGGCGGCCTTCGTCGGACTCGCGCTGTGGACCTACGCCAGCCTCCCCTTCGTCCTGGCTGACGACGACATCGTGGTGGAAGCGAGCGGCGACCGGCGGCTCTTCGTCCGATTCCCGGACACGATCCGCACCCATAGTCAGATCCAGACCCTGCATCTGGACGACCGGGGGCTCATCAGGCGTCACGACTACACCGCGCTCGCGTTCGGACGGTGGGCCCGTGCGGCGCAACACGTCTTCCGCTACGAGTGGTGTGGCGCGATCCGTGTCCCCCTGGAGCGGCGGGTCGTACCTCGGGTTGGCACCAGCGCGATGCCCGGACCGACCCTCGTGTGGATCCGCGTCTCTGACGTCGGCCTTCACTAGCCTTGGCAAGGAAGAGCCCCCAAAACGCTGACGATCCCCGCCGACTCAGATCGCTGCGCCCCGCCGCGACCGGGGCACAGGCTCTGGCTCTGCGACGACCAGGCCGATGGCGAGGCAGGCGGGGCAGCCCCCTTCGGTCCATGCGCTCAAACCGGCGCGGTGGCCGCGACGGGCGATCCACACCGCCACACCGACGAGGATCAGCGCCCCAGCCCCTACCAGGAACGGCACGAGTGCCCGCTCGAGCAAGGCATGCAGAACCGGTCCGAGCGCAAAGCCGAGCAGCAGATGAGCTTGTAGGAAGAGGCTACTGCCCAGAATCAGCCACGGCAGGGCTCGTCTGTGGGTGATCCCTGCCGTGCCTGCTGCGACGACCGTTACGGTACGCAATCCGGGTGTGGCTCGACCGGTCAGCAGCGCCCCCCTCCCGTGACGCTCCAGGAGCGAAGTCGCCCTGGCAAGCCGTGGGGGTGTGAGACCCACACGAGGACCGAGGCGGGTCAAGAGGCCTTGGCCAGGTCCCTTGGCCAGCAGGAACAGCGTCACGGTGCCGAGCAGCGCCACCAGTTCCAGGCCGACGGCGGCGGCGACCGCGGACAGCGAGCCGGCGGCCACCCGCTCACCAATGGCGATCACAACCAGATCGATGGGGATCGGCACGGGGACTCCGGCCTCCATGGCAGCGAGCAACCCAAAGGTCACCGGCAGACCCAACCCGGATGCAGCTGCGGGGCCGCGAGGATCAGCCACGAGAGCGCCACAAGCCGACGCGCGTTCGCACCTCTCCCGACACGATCACAGGGCTCCGCTCACCGGAGACTTCCCGCACAGGACCTACAACGGGCATGCGAGAGTTCCCGAAGCGTCCCACCTGCAGAGGGCATCAGCAAGAGCCTGGCCAGGGGTCTACGAGGTGACGTCGTACGTTCGAATCGTCAGGTGCGCCACATGAGCTCGAAGGGGCGGACTGGCTCTGCGAAGCCCTTCAGCGGCACGGGATCGCAGGCCTCGAAGCGGAAGCCCTTCCCCAGAGCGAGGTCGCGGATGGCACCGGCGACCAGTACAGCGCCTGGCTGCGCGTGATCACAGAGGCGGGCAGCGAGCTGGACGGTCGCGCCGAA
>JALZEO010000294.1 GCA_030862025.1 Actinomycetota bacterium
AGCCAAGACCGCTCTCCCGCCCTAGAGAGTGTCGGGCGGGCGGTACGTGCCGAATTCCCCCCGAAGCACGTCGCAGACCTCGCCGACAGTCGCCAGCCGACGCAGCGCCTCTCGCATCGGGGGCAGAAGGTTGTCCTCGGACCGGGCCACCTTGCGCACGTCATCGAGGGCGGCTTCGACCGCCTCCTGGTCACGTGCCTCCCGCACGAGGCGGGTGCGAGTCACCTGCTGGGCGACAGCTGTCTCGTCGGGACGCTGGAGTTCGATCTCCTGGCGCTCGTCGACCGCGTAGCGGTTCACACCGACGACGACCTCGTCACCGGACTCGATGGCGCGCGCCAGCTCGTAGGCGGCCTGCTCGATCTCGCGCTTCTGAAAGCCGGCCTCGATCGCTTCGACGGCTCCGCCCATCTCGTCGATCCGCGCCATGTAGTCGCCGGTGCGACGCTCGATCTCGTCGGTCATCGCCTCGATGAAGTACGAGCCGGCGAGCGGGTCGACCGTGGCCGTGACGTCGGTCTCGTGACGCAACACCTGCTGGGTGCGGACCGCCAGTAAGGCAGCGTGCTCGCTCGGCAGGGCCAGCGCCTCATCATAGGAGTTCGTGTGCAGGGACTGCGTACCCCCGAGGGTGGCGGCGAGCGCCTGGACGGCGACGCGGACGAGGTTGACCTCGACCTGCTGGGCGGTGAGCTGTACGCCCGCGGTCTGGGCGTGCACCCGTAGCTGGAGCGAGCGAGGGTCGCGGGCGCCGAAGCGCTCGCGCATGATCCGGGCGTACATCCGCCGGGCCGCCCGGAACTTCGCGACCTCCTCGAGCAGGCTGGTGCGCGAGACGAGGAAGAACGACAAGCGGGGTGCGAACGTGTCGATGTCAAGGCCAGCCTCGACCGCGGCCTGAACGTAGGCCACGGCGTTGGCGAGCGTGAACGCGACCTCCTGGACAGGCGTGGCCCCGGCCTCGCTCATGTGGTAGCCGGAAACCGAGATCGTGTTGAAGCTTGGGAGCTCCTCGGCGCAGTACGCGAAGGTGTCGCTGACGAGCCGAAGGCTCGGCTTCGGAGGGTAGATGTAGGTGCCCCGAGCTATGTACTCCTTGAGGACGTCGTTCTGAATGGTGCCGCGCAGCTCGGCCGGGTCTACGCCCTGCTCTTCGCCGACCAGTTGGTAGAGGAGGAGCAGAAGTGAAGCCGGGGCGTTGATCGTCATCGAGGTGGACACCGCGTCGAGGGGTATCCCATCGAACAGCCGGCGCATGTCGGCCAGGGAGTCGATCGCGACTCCTACCTTGCCGACCTCGCCCTCGGCTCGGGGATGGTCGGAGTCGTAGCCCATCTGAGTCGGGAGGTCGAAGGCCACGGACAGTCCGGTCGTGCCCTGGGCGAGCAGGTAGCGGTAGCGCCGGTTCGTCTCCTCTGCCGTGGCGAAGCCGGCGTACTGGCGGATGGTCCAGGGCCGCCCTCGATACATGGTCGCGTGCGGGCCCCGGGTGTAGGGGTACTCGCCCGGCGCGGCGAGATCGCGCTCAGGGTCGAATCCCTCGAGCTCCTCGGGTCCGTAGACGACTTTGATCGGGAAACCGCTGACGCTGTGGTACGACTCATGTTCGGATGCGCTCATGAGCGCAGGCTAGTGCGACGTCCGGAACCAGCCCGGCAGGGCTTGGGGCCCGACACGCGCGGACCGCTCCCCACGGGCTGGTAGGCTCCGTCGCCGCGTCGGCCCAGGGGGCAGGGCGAGGAGGAGTGCATGGGCAAGCCACGTGGCACGCTGTACCGGGGCGGACCCGGCATGATCACGTGGGTTCTGCACCGCATCACGGGTGTACTCATCTTCTTCTTCCTCTTCGCCCACATCCTTGACACTTCACTCGTCGCCGTCGGTGACGGACGCCTCTACGACAGCGTGGTGGAGGTCTACCGCAACCCCATCGTCACGCTCATGGAGATGGGTCTCGTCGTTGCGGTCATCTACCACGCGATGAACGGCATCAAGGTGACGCTCATCGACTTCTGGTCGAAGGGCACGGAACGGATCCGCGCACTGAGCGCGGTCACCGTGGTACTCACCGTCCTACTCAGTGTGGCGGCCGTCGGAATCATGGGCATGACTCTCATCGAGGAGCTGCAGCGCGGCAACGAACAGGCATTGCACTAGCGCACGAGCGCAGCAGCTAGAGGAGCAGCGATGTCGACGTCCACGACGGGTGTCTCCCGCTCCCCGGCTCGGGAACGGGTAGGTGCGAGCTACGAGTTCTACTCGTGGGTTTTCATGCGCGTGAGCGGCATCATCCTCGTGGCGCTCGTGCTGGCCCACCTCGCCATCATGCACCTCGTCGATGGCGGAGTCGCGCGGGTGAACTTCGCCTTCGTGGCAGGCCGTTGGGCGAACCCATTCTGGCAGACCTACGATTGGGCACTGCTCATGCTCGCCACGGTGCACGGGGCCAATGGCGTGCGCGTGGTCGTGGAGGACTATGTCCGCGACGACGTGAAGCGCACGTACACGAAGTTCCTGCTGTACACCGTCACCTTTTTCATGATCGCACTCGGAACGTTCGTGATCGTCGCCTTCAATCCAAACGCGCGCGGGCCGCTGTCTTAGGAAGGCCTCGAGTGGTTCAGCAGCATGGCTTCGACGCTGTGGTCGTGGGCGCGGGTGGCGCGGGGCTACGCGCCGCACTCGAGTGCGGCGAGAAGGTTCGCACCGCCGTCATCACGAAGCTTTACCCAACCCGCTCCCACACCGGAGCCGCCCAGGGCGGGATGTGTGCGGCCCTCGGCAACCTCGAAGACGACAAGTGGGAGTGGCACGCCTTCGACACGGTCAAGGGCTCGGATTACCTCGGCGACCAGGATGCGATCGACATCATGTGCCGGGAGGCGATCGATGCCGTCATAGAACTCGAACACATGGGGATG
>JALZEO010000336.1 GCA_030862025.1 Actinomycetota bacterium
GATCCCAGCCGTGTCGCCGCCCAGATCATGTCCGGCATCGGGTTCCTGGGTGCTGGTGCGATCTTCGCCGCCGGCGGTAAGCCTCATTGACTCACGACCGCCGCAGCGCTCTGGGGATCGGCTGCCGCCGGACTCGCAGCCGGTGTGGGAGCCAATGCGACGGGACTCGCGCTCGTGGCAGTCGCCATCGCTGCGCTGTGGCCCCTGGAGTGGGCCGCTAGCTTGCTGTTGGTCGCCGACGCCGTACAAGGATGCGCCTCGCCCTCGTCGTCCGCGACCTTGCGGCGGCGAACACAGCCCGTGCCCTGCTGCGGGACGTCGGGATACGCGTCGACGACCTCGACCTGCGGCCGTTTGGCTACCTGTGCGGTCACGAGCTGCCCATGTGCAATCGCCGGCAACACCCGCGCCTACCTGACCTTCATGTTGCCGGGCATGCTCGCGATGAACATGTTGTTCGCCACGGTCAACGTCGCCCACGGGGTCAACAGCGACCTCACCTCGGGGGTGTTCGACCGGTTGCGCTCGCTTGCCGATAGCCAGATGGGCCCCTCTGGCAGGGCGCATCCTCGCGGACAGGTCAAACAGGCCTGGGCAATGTTGCTGGTGCTCGGCGTCGGCATGCTCCTGGGCTTCCGCGTCGGCACCAATTTGGCGGGAGTGTTCGGGGCCGTCGCGCTGCTGCTTGTTTCGCGTTGGCGTTCTCCTGGGTGGCGGTGCTGATAGGAGTGCTTCGCGCGGCTGTTGGTCGGCGGGCCCGTCGTGGAGCCCGTCATCAAGTCGCTGCTGTGGGCAGCCGCGATCGTGATGGTCTTTGCCCCGCTTTCGGTGGTGGCGTTCAAGCGCAAAACGTGACCAGCGCTTCCGCACCTGCTCACGGCGCACACTTCGAGCCGAGCGTGACTGGCGCCGATCAGAACCGACCGCGGAATGGTCGTCCGCGCGGAGGCTCGAGTGGGTCGAAAGGCTGGTGGGAGGACAAGCGCTAGGCTGGCTGACAGGCACGGTGGGAGAGGCGACCGGGAGGCGATGGCGCTCAGGTGGCCGGGTCGAGCGGCGCGCGCGGCCTATCGACCCTTCGCTCCCATGGTCGACCGTGCCGTCATTCGGCGGTTCCGCCAGCTCGTCGACCGGTCGGTCGCCACCGGCGTCCTGACACCGCCGACAGAGGACGCGGTCGTGGCTTCCTTCCGTGCCCTGTACGAGGGGAATCTCGACACCTCACCCCCTGCGGCAGTGCGACGGACCATCATCGAACAGTTCCAGCGGCTGTACTACCACTCTGGCGACACGACTTGGCGGGACACCTGGTATCGCGGGGTGCGGATCTGGAAGTGTCCCCTGGATCTCTGGCTCTACCAGGAAATTCTCCACGAGGTTCGCCCAGCGCTGATCGTGGAGACGGGGACGGCTTTCGGCGGCAGCGCGTACTTTCTCGCTGACCTCTGCGAGCTGATGGGCCGAGGACACGTCGTGAGCATCGACATCCTCGCCCAGCCGGACCGGCCCGACCATCCTCGGGTCACGTACCTGTCGGGTTCGTCGACGGCACCAGAGATCGTGGCGCAGGTCCGCTCACGGCTTCCCTCTGGCAGGCCTGACGGCGCCGTGCTCGTCATCCTCGACTCGGACCATGGCCGCGATCACGTGCTCGCCGAGCTGCGCGCGTATGGACCGATGGTGACGACCGATTCCTACATCGTCGTGGAGGACACGAACGTGAATGGACATCCGGTCTTCCCCAGCTTCGGCCCGGGACCGATGGAGGCCGTGGACGCCTACCTTGCCGAGACCGAGGTCTTCGTCCTCGACGAGTCCAAGCACAAGTTCCTGCAGACGTTCAACCCGCGCGGCTACCTCAGGAAGGAGGCGTGACCCGGCGTGTGGGCCGGACAAGCGGCCCGTAGTCGCCGCCGCCTGCGGTTCCGCGAACGCCATGGCCCCGGGTACATTGCGAACATGGCGAGGAAGATTCCGAGACCCTTCACGTATCCCTGGGGCAGCGGGCAGATCGTCGAGGAGGCCTCGGCGCGCCGGGAGCACTCGGAGCCCACACTGCAACTCCTCGAGTTTCAGGACGAGGGGCACGAGAACTACCTCATGGTCCGGTTCTGCTCATATACGCCCACTGGCGTCTTCCGTCGCCATCCGATGCTTGCGGGCACCGACGACATCGCCCAACTCCGCGAGGCGCTCAAGCAGACCCCTCGCTTGCGAGCACTATTGGCGGAGCTCGTCAGGGAGTAGATCCGGAGCTTCCACTCCCCTCGCGGTGTGATGGAGCCATCTGTCCCTTGAGGGCCGAGTCAGCATCTGTGGGAGGTGGCCCGGCTGTCCGAATCCCTCCCGTGGAGCTCATTTCACGGTCGGAGCTCTTGTGAGCCGCATGAAGTCGGCGACGCCGAGAAGACGGAGAGCGGGTCTGACCATCCAAGGAACGTGTCGCCTACTCTCGTCGTGGAAGATGTGGGGAGCTGTCAGATGCTCGGTGCGGCCCCGCGTTTCCAGGTCACACCCTTCCGCCGCCAGCACGTTCCTAACCCAGTCGGAATGCGCCCCGTAGGTCAGGGCCACAACGTAGCCACCTGGGACGGGGAAGACATTGACAGGGGTGCGGTACTCGCGCCCGGAGTTCCGGCCGGTGTGCACGATCACACCGAAGCCTGGCATCCGGGCCGCCACTGGACGCAGTAGTCGGTTGGTGATGCGGCGATTGGCAACCGCCACGGCTCTGCCAAGAGGCACGAAGAAGCCTTCCAGCTGGCAACACGGCATCATCCCACCATGCAGCGCGTAGCCACGACCGTCCTCGCCCTCGTCGGAGCGCCGCCTGCTCAGGACCTGCGGGCGCTCGCCGCCGTGCTTGGCGAGACGGCCAACATCCGCGCTGTTCTGCCCGAGGTCGAGGCGCCGCCTCTAGATCGGGCCGTTGCCGCGTGGGGGGAGGCCGCCCGCGCCCACATTCCCTATCTGGTCCATGACGCCGACCCCCTCGCCGAGGTCGCCGCGGCTTGGGTCGACCGTTGGGAAAGCACCGGCGATCACGGTCGACTGGAAGTCGCGATCCAGGGAGTGCTGCGACGCTGGCGGGCGCACAGCCTCGAGTTGCCCGACTACTACCTCCTCGTGGATGCCGAGGCGCTGCCCCCTACGATGCGACACTGGTATCTGGGCGTACTCGCGGCCGCGGCGGCGCACCGCATCGTCGTCATCGGGCCAGATCCGGTCGGGGCCGTCGGTGCTATCCGGGAGCTCAGCGCGGGACGCTGGTGGCCGCAACTCGACGCGCTCCTCGCCGACATCGACCGCCGCGTCCCCGATGCGCTCCCTTTGGGCGAACCTGCAACCGGCCTGGTGCTCTAGCCACAGGCCGCGCTGGCGTGCATCAGCCGCCGGCCTTTGGCGGGAGGCTCGTGAACACAGGCCGAGAGAGGCTAGGGTTGCGTGCATGTGTCGAAGCATCCAGCAGCTGCGCGGGGCGGATCCACCAGCAACCGACGCCGAGATACAGGATGCCGCCCTGCAGTACGTGCGAAAGATCAGCGGCTACCGAGCGCCGTCGGCGGCCAACCAGCCCGCGTTCGAGGCGGCCGTCGAGGGTGTCGCCGCTGTCACCCGTCAGCTGCTCGATGAGCTCGTGGTCGCCCCTGGATCAAGACCGGCCAGTCTCGTCCAGCGGCGCCTCACGACCTGAGTCCGCTCCCCCGAAGCCGCGGGCGAGACAGCACGCTGCCGCCGCCGTGGCATCACGGCAAGGGCCTTCCAGGTGCAGTTACCGGGGGACGCGGGACCCACAGCTTCGGCCCACCGCGCGAACTTCAGCTGCCGCCCCCACCGACCAGCACCCAGATCAGCACGATGAGAAGGATCAGGCCGAGGACCCCGCCCGGGACACGGAACCCAGCCAATCCCGGCACGAACATGGATATCAGGATCAGTATCAGTAGGACGATGAGGATGGTCTCGATCATCATGACTCCTGTCCGCCAACGGCGAAAGCTGACGCGATCGCATGATGTCCTAACCGAGGCAAGTAGCAAAAGATGCTGGATGACCTTGTTCCAAGCGGTCCAGGGCAGTGCTCCTGATCATGGCGCCAGTCAGGTCGTCTAGAGGCGAACTGGCAGTCGTATCGGGGCGGAGGAGGGTCAGAC
>JALZEO010000141.1 GCA_030862025.1 Actinomycetota bacterium
GTCCACATCCCCTGCGTCCTCCATCATCGCCGCACCCGAACCCGCTGCCCGACGCCCCGCTCACGAGGGACCTCGCTCAGGGGAGGGCATGGGCTCCGCTTAGCCCACACGGGCCTCACGACCGCCCGGTCGAGCACGTCTCGATCGTGCAAGTACCTTCCCAGACTCTCCCACGGGCACCCGGACTCCCGAGGTCCATGCCATTCAGCACGAGCCGGACACCTCCGGCGTTGCCCAGCCGCAGCTCGACCCGCTCCGGTGCCTGGAACTCTTTCGTCTCGCCTGCCGGGACGGTCCCCTCGAACACGCTCCGCCCCCCGATCCGCACCCGCATCCAGGAGGACTCTTCCAGCAGGAGCACTAGGTTGACCCCGGTCGGGCTGGGCGAAGGGCTCGGGCTCGGCTCGGGCTCAGGTTCAGGCTCGACGACCACCGGAGGTTCGACTACCGCAGGTGGGGCTTCCGTGCGTTGCTGAGGCTCGATGGCTGGCTCGGGCGTGCGGCTGCCGAAGAGTCCGCCGACGACGAGGGTGAGGAAGAGCACAGCACCAGCGACGCCGGTCCATACGAGCCAGGTCGGAGCGAACGTCCGCGGGCTGCTCGCAACCGGATGCTCAACGAGGGCGTGTGGGTCGTAGCCCTCCTGCTGAACCTCCGTGCGGTAGAGGTCGAGAAGCGGTTCCGGGTCCACACCGAGCCACTGCCCGTATGTCCGCAGGAAGCCCTTCGCGTAGACGTCGCCCCCCAGGATCTCGAACTGCTCGTTCTCGAGCGCCTCGAGATAATCAGCCCGGACCCGCGTCGCCTGCGACGCCTCCTGTACCGTCCGCCCCTGCCGCTCGCGAGCCGCTCGCAGGGTCTCGCCAATGCCGATGGACACGATCCTCCGTCCTGATGCCGAGGCGGCCCGGGCTGGGAGCCGTAGGCCTGCCGGTGGTTCGGAAGCGAAACGGACCCCCCGTTGCGGTGACCAGCCTAAGGATGAACGTCCTGCCGCGCACAGAGGATCCCCGATCGGCATTCCGCGGCAGCGCTTCTCGTGCGGGACTTGGTCGGTTGAAGCGCGATCAGTAGCCTGGACGACATGCTCGGTTTGAAGAGGATCCTCGCGCTTCTCGTCGTCGGGCTTCTCCCCGTTGCCGTGGCTGTGATCGTTCTCCTCAGCGGTCCCGCGTCCGCGGTCCAGAGTGAGCAGACGCCCGCATCCACTCGCACCTCGGTACCTGAGGCTGGCGAGGAGAGGGGGAGGATGAAGCTGCCGCTCGACCTCGAAGACCCCCAGGACCTCGTCGGCGTGGGGATTCTCATCGCCACGGGGATCGGCGCGGCGCTCGCCGGAGCGAACGTGCTGAAGCAGCTGCGTGGCGAACGGCCTCAGGCTACCGGGCGCTGGCGGCCTCGCTAGCTGCTGGAACCGGGCAACGGAAGCGGACTGCAGGCCGTCCAAGCGGGCCACGTCACGATCCCAGCTGTACCGGGGGAGGGGCGACTGCCCTCCGACGTGGCTCCGGCCGTGTTGGGGCTAGAAGGCACGAGCCTCGAGGTCCTCCACCGTCCAGAGCACCTCGCGAGCCTTCGACCCCTCAGACGGTCCCACCACACCACGCTCTTCGAGTTCGTCCATGAGCCGTCCCGCCCGTGCGAATCCGATCCGGAGCTTCCGCTGCAGCATCGAGGTCGATCCCAGCCCCGAGCGCACGACGAGCTCCATCGCCCTGCGCACGAGGATCTTGTCGTCGTCGCTGGAACTCTGGGCGACATCGAGCTCGTCACCGCCGCTCTCGGGGATGATTCCTTCGACGTAGTCGGCCTCACGTTGCCGCTTGGAGAACGAGACGACCGCATCGATCTCCCGCTCCGAGACATAGCAGCCCTGTAACCGCGATGGCTTGCCCTGGCTCGAGGGCAGGAAGAGCATGTCTCCGTTGCCGACCAGCTTCTCGGCCCCCGACTGGTCGAGAATCGTGCGGGAGTCTGTCTGCGAGGCGGTCGCGAGCGCCAGGCGGGAGGGGATGTTGGCCTTGATGAGCCCGGTGATGACGTCGACCGAAGGCCGCTGCGTCGCGATGACAAGATGGATTCCGACCGCCCGGGCCATCTGCGCAATGCGGCAGATTGCTTCTTCGACGTCGCGAGGGGCGACGAGCATGAGATCGGCGAGCTCGTCGATGACGACGAGGATATAGGGCAGGTGGCGGAATCCCGGCCTGTCAGGATCGGCTGGGCGCGCGGGCACCGTGTGGGTCGCGACGGCGTGGTTGTACGAGTCGAGGTTGCGGAAACCGAGCATTGCGAGGGTCTCGTAGCGGACCTCCATCTCCTTGACGACCCAGTCGAGAGCCGCCGTGGCCCGCCGTGGGTCCGTGATGACCGACGTGAGGAGATGGGGCGCGCCCTCGTAGTGATTGAGCTCGACCCGTTTCGGGTCGACGAGGACCATGCGGACCTGGTCGGGCCGTGCTCGCATGAGGATCGATGTGATCATGGCGTTCAAAGTCACCGACTTGCCAGATCCGGTGGCGCCGGAGATGAGTAGGTGAGGCATGGTCGTGAGGTGTACGAGCGCAGGCTTGCCGGCGATATCCACGCCCAGCGCGACGGCCATCGGATGTGGGTCGAGTCGGGCCTCGTCGCTGTCGAGTATGTCGCGGAGGGTGATGCGGTCCCGCTCGCGGTTGGGAACCTCCACGCCGATCGCCGACTTACCGGGGATCGGGGCGACGATGCGGACGTCGGCTGCGGCCAGGGCATAGGCGATGTCGTGGGCGAGGCCGGTCACCTTCTTGACCTGGACGCCGGGGCCGAGCTCGACCTCGAAGCGGGTTACCGTCGGCCCTCGGGAGGTGCGGGCGACGGCGGCGTCGACGCCGAACTGCTCAAAGGTGGCCTGGAGCGCGCGTGCCTGCGCCCCGGAGTGACGACGGGCCGTCGCGGCGGCGATTGCCCGTCCGCTATGCAGGAGATCGAGCGGTGGCAGCTCGTAGTCGTCCCAGGAGTCAGGTGGCGGGGTGAGCTTTGTCGCCTGGCCGGGCCAGTGCGAGGTGGGAACGTGCCCGAAGAGCGTGCTCGGGTCGGGATCGGCATCGGGCTCGGGGTCGAGCACATCGGTGACGTCGTTAAGCCGGAGCACCGCGCGGCCGGTCGTCGCGGCGACGGTTGACGTCACATCGATGGTTGCGTCGCCGAGCGCATCCTCCTCCTCCTCC
>JALZEO010000354.1 GCA_030862025.1 Actinomycetota bacterium
CACCGCCGTCAGAGCTCACTCAACTAGCCGAGCATCACCTCACCTACCCGCTCCTGCATTACTTTCAGAGCGCTGACGTCGAGGCCGCGATCGCTCCTGCCGTGGCGCGGTTCGACGAGGCGATGATGCTGCTGCACGACGTCGTGGAGCCTTCCGTCCAGCCGCCGACCAGCGCCGTGGAACCGGTCCGCGTGGCCGTCACCAGCTTCCTGGCGACCCTTCCCGAGGTCTTCCTCGCCCCAGCCGAGGATGTCCCGCCATCACCGCCCTCCGACGAGCTCAAGGCGGCCAGAGTGCCGTGCCGACCGCCGGAGGAAGTGGAAGAGATCCTCGAGCAGCACGTGGAACATCGCCGGCTTCTGCGCGGGCTGGTACGGAGCTCGGGTTGGAGCTGGGAGGCGAGCGTGGGCTGACCGCACAGGTACCCCGACTCGGTCAGCCTGACCGAGCAGCACGCCCTCATGGACGGGGCCCATCGGGAGACGAGGCCAGTAGGGTGGTCTTTTGAGATCCCCCGCGTAGACGTCCACGGAAGGACACGCGATGAGCGAGAGCACCGGCCCGGGCACTCCGGTCGACCCTGCTGACGAGAAGTCGCTGGGCGAGGAGCCCGGCGTCGTCTTCCGCGAAGAGACAATAATCGAGGAGTTCCGCGCGCAGGAAACGGGCGAACCGAGTGAGCAGCCCGCCCACGTCTACAGTGAGGAGGAGCGCACACCAATCGGGGCGACGGAGCAGGAGAAGCTCGACCGCCGCAAGGCCGCCGAGGCGGAGGAGCCCGACCGGGGTGAAACAACCCTGAGCGGCGGTGCCCCAGGAGCCGCGGTAGGGCCAAGACAAAGGCTGGGGCCGTCACAAGGCCGTTGACGCCCGGTCGGATGACGATGCTACGAAGCCGCGGTTGAGCGGGAGGTCGGCATGGCCCGGCCATGTCGACCTCAACACGATCCGACGCTCAGCGACAACCAGCGTCGTCGGTCATTACGCGTGGTACTTCTCCCACACGGCCTGTTTGGAGCGGCCGAGCAAGAGACCAAGTTCCGCCCAGGACAGACCATCGTACTCTCGTGCGTTGACCACCAGCCTCTGCTCCATCCTTGTCAGCCAACTCTGGAGAAGACCGATCGCCGTCAGCGCAACAACCCGGTCGGGATTGACCGTCAAGCGGGCAAGGTCCGCAACACCTTCGGTGGCGACTTCAAGGTCGGTAGTGGCAAGGGATGCGACGTAGTCCTTGAGAAGGGCCTCGCTCAGCCCGTCCAGCGAGGCTGAGTGGGTACGACGATGGAACAAGTTCTCAGCTATGAGGCGAGTTTCCTCCCCCTCCAGGTACCCCGTGGCTTGGATGGTCCATGAGCGAGGAAGAACGGAGAGGGCACGGAGACGGGTATCACTGTCCGTGATGGACTCTGTGCTCATGGTGGGCCCTTTATCCACCTGGCCAACTACCGAGCACTGCGTAAGAGTAGCTGCAGACGCAGTGGCGGCAAGTTTCCTGACGTACCCAGGGCCAGCGTACGTCTGCAGCCCCTTCTGCCGCTCATGGCCGCAAGGCCTAACAGTGTCGCGGAGGCGGTGGGGCCTGACCCGCGCGAATCGGACGACTGATCGGAGATCGGAGGCGGCCGGTGGCTCGGCCAGCTGAGGTCAAACTACGGCTCGTGCGGTTGGTCGTCGCTAGGAACGTCGTCGAACCACCGCATTCGTCCCATTCGACGCGGCTGGCTGGGGCTGCCGGGAGCGTCTGACTCGACCGGGATTGGGAGTTCGTCGGCGATCCACCGCGCTGCTGCAGCAGGTGGAAGCTGATCGACGTCGACAACGACGTCGGCCAGAGCAGCGTAGAGGTGGCCACGAAGCTGGCTCATCTCCCGCAGCACGGTCAAAGGATTCTCACCGAGCAGCGGGCGTGTCGGACCGCCCGCCACCCGCACCGCCAAGGTCTCGGGCTCCGCCCGCAGCCACACCACGAAAGCTTCACGCAACCGGTGCCGCGCAGTCTCGTCGAGCACGACGCCGGCAGCGGCGGCGATGACAGTCGGGACCGGGGAAGCCAGTGCTCGGGTCAGCGCTTCGTACTCGAGCCGTCGCAGCTCGTTGACTCCGGCTCGCTCGCTGAGCTCGGCCACCGTCATCCCGGTCAGTTCTCGCACCTGCACGTCGCTGTCGACGAGCGGACGAGCGAGCAGCGACGCCAACTCACGGCCGATCGTCGTCTTGCCTGAGCCCATGAGCCCAACCAGCGCGATGTGACGACGAGGCACGTCGCTCGGCCTGTGCCCGAGCTTATGGGGAGGCCGGGCGGACAGACCTCCGCCGACTCTCGGTGCGCAGTCGCCGACCGTCCAACTGGCCGAACTCGTTTTCCGGGACGCACTCGAGCGCCCAGTAGGCGTCCCCCCACCGCGACGCCTGCTCGCGCGCCCAAGAGCTCTCAAGCAGGCGTTCGGCATAGGTGCGGTCGGTCCAGACCGCGAGGAGATAGATCTCACCGAGTCTTCCGACGCCGACCGCAGCTTCGAGCAGCTCGGGTTGGGTACGCAGACGACGACGAACTCGTCGGAGATGCGCGAACGCGACAGGCAGGCGATGGACAGGAGGAGCTATGCGGATGACTGCACCGCCGGCTCCCTCGACCAGTTGGCGCCGTAAGCGTGCCACCTTGAGGTTGTCATAGGTCGCGACGCCATCGGGCCCGATGGCATCACGCAGAGTTGGAATTCCGGCCAACGCGGTGTCGAGCACCTCAAGGGATGCGGCGGAGCGGGAATCATCCTCGCGGCGGGCCATCGAGACGCCGCTCCAGGTACCAAGCTCCCTGCGCCCGGGACGCCAACGCATGAGCCAGAACGATCTCATCCACTTTGCAAACCGCCACATGAGGGCGCCGTGAGCGTCAGATCTCACGAACTCCTGCATAGCGTGGGGGCTCCGCCACACCGTGAGCGACCAGAACTCTGTCGGGCCGGCTACGACGCTGGCCCAGCGCTTGACTCCCTCGGTGGCGGCGAGCTGGCGTCGAATCTGCCGATTCGCCAGCAACATGGGGGGGAAGAATCGGATGCTGCGCAGCCTCGAGCGGGTGGTGACGACCAATACTCGCTCCGGCCGCGACACAGGGATTCCTACTGGACCGGAGCGGCGAGAAGCCCGTCGAGGAAGCCGACCACCCGGTCGATCTCTGCACGGACCTCCTCAGACGGCGCGACCGTCACCGAAATGCCCGCCCGATCGGCATCAGCCACCAATGGGTCGTAGGGGAGGATCCCGGCAAGTGGAACATTGAACTCCGCCGCTGTGCGCTCGAAGAAGTCAGCGTCGCCCGGCAGTCGAGCCTTGTTGCCGAGACCGTAGACGCGCGGGATCCCGAGCTCCTCGGCGAGTGAGATGGTCCGGGCCGCGGTGATCACCGACTTCCGGCTCGGTTCCATGACCACGAGGAGGAGGTCGGCGTAGGCAAGCGTCCCACCGGAGCGGCTGAGGTGCTCGAGGCCCGCTTCCATATCGATGACGGTCACGTCCGTCTGCTCGTCGACGGCCTGGCCGAGCAAACTGCGGACCGTGGCATGACCCCCACACGTACAACCTCCTCCGGCCTGTTCGACGCGCAGGGCGGAGAGGAGGGTCGGCCCGGCAGGAGTCTGCCGACCGTAGCTGCCGATGAGCTCGCTGGCCGACATGCTTCCCGAGCCTTCGCCGACGAGGACCGAGCGCGGGAGCGTCGGAACGGCCTCTGTCTGCTGGAGTGTGAGCCCGAGCGAAATCCCGAGGTTCGGGTTGGAGTCGGTGTCGATCGCGACGACGGAGCGGCCACGAGCCGCGTAGGCCTGTGCGACGAGCGCAGAGACGGTCGTCTTGCCTACGCCACCTTTGCCGACGATCCCGACCTTCATGTTCGGCCCTCCTGCCGCACGTTCGGCCCTGAGTCGCCCAGATGGAGCAGCGAGAGCGAACCCAGGCTTCTGGATGCCCGTCCCGACGGTACTGGTAGGAAATCTTGGGAGGGAACCTTCATGCCCCACTGTACGCAGAGGTCGGCGGAACGTCGAGAGCGAGCCGAGCGTGGTGCGCGTCGGCGTCGACCACGTCAGGTGGTGCGCTCCAGGCTGCTCCGGTAGTTTGGGGCGGGTGAACGAGCTGCTAATCCCTGGTGTCGGAGAATGACCGAAAGCATGCCAGAAAGCGCTGGAACGGACATGGGCCGGGAC
>JALZEO010000144.1 GCA_030862025.1 Actinomycetota bacterium
ACTCGACGACGCCGAACTCGAGACGCTCGGCACCGGTCACGACGTCGTGAAGCTGGCCGCCCGTGACCTCCCCGCCGCCGTCGTAAGACGCGCGCAGGGTGCAACGACGATCTCTGCGACCGCGGTACTCGCCTCTCGCGCCGGCATTTCCGTGCTCGCCACGGGCGGCCTCGGTGGGGTGCATCACGCGGCCCGGGTGACGCGGGATGAGTCCGCCGACCTCATCACTCTCAGCACGACGGCGATCGTGGTTGTCTGTTCAGGCGTGAAATCGATCCTCGACGTCGGAGCCACGCTCGAGCGTCTCGAGAGTCTGAACGTCTCGGTCGTCGGTTACCGGACGCGTCGTTTCCCAGGCTTCTATCTCGCCGACTCCGGTTACGACCTCGACTGGTGGGTGGACGATCCCGAGGAGGTCGTCGAAATTCTGCAGGCACGGCGAACTCTGGGCGTCGACCGCCATGGCCTCGTGGTGGCGAACCCCGTTCCCCCCGACGCTCAACTCGACCCCGAACTGCACGACAGGGCCCTGCGGAAGGGCCTCGACGAGGTCGAGCGGCGGGGGCTCGCCGGCAAACCCGTCACGCCGTTTCTGCTCGATTGGCTCGCGCGTGCGAGCGGCGGGGCGAGCGTCACGGTGAACGCGACCATTCTGCGCCGCAATGCGCAGCTCGCCGCACGCATCGCCCGTGCACTGTCGAGCCGGGGCGCTCCACCGCACTCCCCAACCGGCAGTGCGCGCTGATCTTGGCCACAACCGGCAAGACTGCGGCGGGCGCGCTGACACAACTGACAAAACAGACAAGGAGCCACGTTCCTGGTCTTCCGCTACGCCAATCCCTTGTTCCTCCGACGCTGTCTGCACGTCGCTACGCGCGCTTCCGACAGCCTGCGTCTCTGGCAAGCTGTGCCCCCCGATGAGCAGCAGATAGGAAGGCCGCCTCTTGTTCGGCTCAAACAAGGACGACGACTCCACTGTTAAGGACATGACGCAGGGCGTGGTAAAGACCGTGGCCGCAACCAAAGCCGCCCAGGCCGTGACCAGCGATGAGGATGACGAAAAGTCCGGTGGCAAGGGCAAGTTCGTAGCGTTGTTCCTCATGGGGGCGGCAGCCCTCGCCTACTACCTGAACCGGCGCCGGAGCAAGCCTGGCTACTTGCCCATTCCCCCCTCAGAACGGTCCAACGGCTCGAGCCGTCCGTAGGCACACGACGAGCTGCGTCCTGCGCGATGTGGGCACAGGCCGGGGACCAGTCACAACACGAGGCGCCTGCGGTGCGACGGATGTCTTCGAGTCCCATCCCTGACGTGGCTTTCTCTCGAGGGCTGCGACGCTCTCGTTCGGACCCGTAGGAAGGCTGGTACGCCCGGCTCGGGCAGCGTCAGCCCGGTCAGCAACTCCCCAGCCCCGGATGCTGGTGCCTTCGTGAGCGGACGGTGGAAGCCGCGCGTGCGACTGAAACGATGCTGGAGGCCTGAAGGAGGTCGCGGCGAAGCACGCGACGTGACCGAGGTCGTGCCCGGGTCGGGCCATGGCCCGGATGGGGCCGCACCCGCAGAGAGTGTGCGCTGCCCGGGGTGGCCGGGTTGGTCTGGCGGCGTGCATGCGATCACGCTCGCGATCGGTTTGGCCGTGCTCGGGATGGCCAGCCGAGGGCATTGGTTCGTGACGGACGAGTGGGCCTTCTTGACCGACCGTCGACTCAGTGACATTTGGGAATTGTTCGTGCCGCACAACGAGCACTGGTCGACGTTGCCCATCGTGCTTTGGCGGGGGCTGTTCGCTGCCGTAGGGCTGCACTCCTACTGGCCCTACCAGGTCATCGGGCTCGCGGTCCATCTCGGCCTGGCGCATTTGTTGTGGCGGGTTCAGCACCGGGCGCGAGTAGCGGCTGGGGTTGCTATCGCCACGACCGGGCTGTTTGTGGTATTCGGTGCTGGAGGGGAGAACATCCTCAATGCCTTCGGCATGACCTTCAATGCCGCGGTGCTGCTCGGGCTGGGCCAGGTGCTGCTCGTCGACCACGATGGCCCGTTCGATCGCCGCGACCTGTGGGGGCTGGTGCTGGGGGTCACGGGGCTGCTGTGCTCGGGCGTCGCGGTGACAATGGTGGCCGTGGCGGGGCTCACCGCTCTTCTGCGTCGCGGTTGGCGGGCGGGGGTGGTGACGGTGGCACCGCCGGCGGCCGTGTTCATCGTGTGGCTGATGCTGGTTGGACGCGGCAGTTTGGGTGTGATGCGGGCATGGGAGCCGGGACAGATCCATGCCTTCGCGTGGCACGGCCTGACCACGACCTTCGATGTCGCCACCAGCACGACCGGGAAGGGAGGGCTAGCCCTGGTTGGGCTGGGGTTGTGGCTGCTGCGCCACCGCGGCGAGCTGGGAGGACGTCTGGCCGCGACGACCGCGTGTGCGTTGGGGGCCGTGACCTTCTTTGCCATCCTCGGGCTCGGCAGGGCAATGTTCAGCCTCGCCCATGCGGAAACCTCCCGCTACCTCTACATCTCAGGGGGGCTGCTCATACCGGCGGTGGGCGGGGCCCTGTCCGACCTCACCGCCAACCGACGCTTCGCCCGTAGCGCGGCGATCGTTCTCGTCGTCCTGATTGCTGCGAACGGAACTCGTCTGCTCTTCTCCCGCTCGGCGTTCGAGCGGGGCATCGAACAGTCGCAGCGCCGGCTGGTGCTCGCGGCGGCCCGCCTGGATCTGCCGCCCTCAGAGGTGGCAGCCATGGTGGCGCCAGTGCCGTTGGCTCCCCACTTGGACTACACCGAACTACAAGAGATGAGCCAGCAGGGCAAAGTTCCCGCCAACGAGGACATCACACGTGACTGGGAGCTCGCTGCACTGACCATCCTGAAGGTCAGCACCAGCCCTACACCACGGCTGCCGTTGGGCCCGCAAGGGGACGGTCCCACCGTGCTGGCGCCGGGCCCTGGGGCGTGGACGGCAAACTCCGGCTGTCTGCGCGTCGGGCCGAGGACCGCGCCTTCCGAGGTGGTGCTCCACGTCACGGTGCCGGTCGCACTCCCGCTGCGCGCGAGCTTCGACAACGTCCGGGT
>JALZEO010000359.1 GCA_030862025.1 Actinomycetota bacterium
CACCGCCGCCTGGAGTACGAGCTGCACGGCTTCAGACGTGCTCATGAAGAAGCGGGTCATGCGCGGATCGGTGACCGTGATCGGACCGCCCCCCTCGATCTGCCGCATGAAGCGAGGGATGACGCTCCCGCGACTGCCGAGGACGTTGCCGAAGCGCACGGCGCAGTAGCGCAGGCCCGGCTCACAACGCGACAGCACGATCTGCTCGGCAATGCGTTTCGAGGCGCCCATGACGCTCATAGGACGGACGGCTTTGTCGGTCGATATGAGCACGAAACGATCGGTGCCGTGACGACGGGCAGCGTCGACGACGTTCAGGGTGCCGAGAACGTTCGTCGCGATCGCTTCGCATGGATGGGACTCGAGCAGCGGGACATGCTTGTGAGCGGCTGCGTGGAAGACGACGTCGGGCCGCTGGGCGGAGAAGAGTCGGTCGACAAGGTCGCGGTCCCGCACGTCTGCGAGAAGTTGGACCGCCTCGTCGTCGAGATCTGCGGCCGCCTCGTACAGGTGGGTCTCGTCGTGGTCGAGCAGGAGAAGGGCGGCGGGATCGCAGGCCGCTACCTGGCGGGCGATCTCCGACCCGATCGATCCGCCCCCGCCGGTGATGAGGACTCGCTGGCCCTGAAGGATCGCCCGGACCGCCTGGAGGTCGGTTGCGACCTGGTTGCGGCCCAGCAGGTCGATGATCTGCACGTCACGCACGTCACGGACGCTGACCCTGCCGTTGACGAGCTCGCTGACGCTCGGCAGGACCTTGAGGGTGAGCCGGGCCTCGTCCGCGGCCCGCGCGATCTCACGGACCAGCTCACCGTCGGCCGAGGGGATGGCGAGCAGCGCTTGATCGGCGCTGTAGCGCTCCACAGCGATTCCGATCGAGCTGAGTCCCCCGATGATCGGTACTCCGTGGAGCGAGCGTCCCTGCTTGCGGGGGTCGTCGTCCAGCACCGCCACCGGCACCAGGCCGGCCTCGGGGGAGCGCAGCATGTCGCGGACGATCGTCGCCCCCGATTCACCGGCCCCCATGACCGCCACCCGGGTGGGACGCGGCAGGCCGGCATTCCGTCGGAACGCGAACAGGCGCGACTGGAACCGCACGCCACCGACGAGCATCATCGTCGTGCCTCCGCCCAGCACGACAACCGAGAGCGGCTGCTGGTTGCGGCCGGTGAGGAACAACACGGCGAGGGCCGCGGTCGCGCTCATACCGGCGAGGACCACGGCCCGGGCTTCCTGCACACTGGCGTGGCGCCACATCTGCCCGTACAGGCCGAGGGCCCAGTTGGCGAGTAGATGGGTTACGACGGCCACGCTCAAGAAGAAGGGAAAGTTGTCCGCGTAGCGCTCCGGGACGAGCCCGTCAAAGCGTATGAGGAGGAGCCCGGTGTACGCGGCCACTGCGATGCCGCAGTCGAGAAAGGCGAGTGGCAGGTCGGTACGGGCCTGCACCACGTGGCTGGCGAATCGAGCCCACGTCGTCTCCCGACGTGGTGGGGGATGCTCGGGGAGTGAGCGATTCACGCGCTGCTCTCCGCACAGGGTCGCCGCCACTCGACGAGGCCTGCGCGGGCCAGGTCAGCGAGACCGAGCTCGACGTCACGCTCGGCATCGCCACGCGCGACCCCGAACAGGGTGCAGATTGCCTCTACCATCTCCTCCGGGGTGGTGATCCCGTCACAGAGCTCCCACAACGCAAACGCGGTTGCGTTCAGCACGTGAGCATGTGACTTGTCGGGGGCCCGAAGCCAGACCTGTTCTCCTTCGCGGCGGGCTTCGAGCTCGGTCCTGCGAACCGGGACCGTCATCGCTGCCTTCGCGGTCATGGCACCCTCCTCGAGGGTTCTGAGTTGACCCATCCCTGGTCCACGGCGAGCGCTACGGCTTCAAGGCGGGAATGGACCTCGAGCTTGCGCAGCAGGTTCTGGATGTGGGTGCGTACGGTCTGTCGTGAGATCACGAGTGCGCTGGCGACCGCTTCGTGGTCGCAGCCGTCGGCCAGCAGCGTGAGCACTTCCCGCTCGCGGGGGGTGAGGCGCAGATAACGCTCGAGGGCCCCATCGGAACGACGCCGGCGGCGAATGAGCCGCTGTAGCAGCTGCCCCAGCATGTGGGAGGGCACGAGAAACTCGCCGCCCAGGACCCGGTCGACAGCGCTGACGAACCCGTCCAGCTCCTCCTCCGTGCCGACGTAGCCATCGGCACCAGCCTCGATGGCGGCGAGCAGAGCGTCGGCATCCGCATCGTCGCCGAACACGATGACGCTCACCCTGGGGCAGGAGCTCTTGATGGCAAGGCATGCGTCGATGCCCGAGAGCCCTGGCAGGTCGGCGTGGAGCAGCACGAGGTCAGGGACATGCGACGTGGCCTCGCTGACGGCGCGATAGCCGTCTGCCGCTTGCGCCACGATCTCGACCGCGGCCTCGACGACGAGCGTCTCCGCGAGCGCTTCCCTGATGAGGCGGTGCTCGTCGGCGAGGAGAAGACGCGTGGAGCTCACGCGCCGAACTCCGCGGTCTCGGCCTGGTGGCGCCGGTCTCGGGCGGGGCGGAGGCCGGCCTGGCGGCCGACGGCCGCGGCCTCGAGACGGGTACGCGCGCCGAGCTTGGTGAGAATGTTCTGAACGTGGGTACGGACGGTGTTGCGGGAAATGTGCAGATTGGCGGCGATCTCGTCCCCACTGGTGCCAGCCATGAGCTCGCCGAGTACTTCCCGCTCTCGCACGGTGAGCCGGTCGACGAGGGCCATCTCGCCGTTGGCGCGCGCGCTGCGGCGCAACGCACGCCGATCGGCGATGCTGGCCACCGAACGTGTTCCTTTCACGACCTGGAGCAGGTCACGCAGCGAGACGTGCAGCGTCAGCACGCTCGTCGCCCCGGCGAACGCCGCCAGGTACGGGTCAGCGTCGAGCCGGTCTCGGGCCAGGATCAGCACGCGAACGGCGGGCTCGTGGCCGCGCACGGTTGCGGCACAGTCGAGTAGCGCCGACTCGTCACCGTCGATCGCGAGGACGAGGACGGTCGGTCGCAGCTCGCGCGCCTGGGTGGCGCAGGCGAGGGGCTGAGACGGCGCGTAAGCGGCTACTAGGCCCTCCCGGCGCAGCGAACGGACGAGCGCCTCAGCGAATACTCGATGACGCGCGATGACCAGCACGCGTTCAGTGGACCGCTCGCCGTTGTGATCGACCCGCTGATGCACGACCACCTCTCTCGGTTGCGCCCGGCCAACCGCGGCGGCCGGATTGTCACTCTGATGTCTGGCGAAGACGGAACACCAGCCGCTTTTGTAGGGCGCCCTGCTCGACGGCCAGACGCCTTCCGCCCCAATTGCGCGCGGCGGAAGCCGCGGCGTTCGAACTCGACCCGCCACCGCGGGCTTCTGCCGCCCTTGGAGAGGGGCGACGACGAATAAAGCCTTCCTACTGCAATCCCACTAGTGACAATCGTCACGGCGTACGTAGAAGTGAGTACTCAGGGTGATTCTTCGCCGCTGGAGGAGGTCCCGCCCGACCGCTTCGCACGACGTCCCGAGGGCCGCGCGCCATACTGGGATGGTCATAAGCGGTTCGGGGCCACTGTTGTCCAGTATGGTGACACTTCGCCCTGGAGGTGTTGCAAGCTGCACTGGCGGCCCGGGTGCCATGCCACTTCACTCGCGCAGCGAACATCCCAGCCGTCACGTGGAGGGACAGAGCGCCCATGGCCGATCATCTCGTCTCGCCCCACGGGGGCAGGCTCCAGAACCTCGTTGTCGGTCCTGCTCGCGTTGCCGAGCTGCAGGCGTCTTCGCGGGACTGGCCCTCATGGGATCTCACCCCGCGCCAGCTCTGCGACCTCGAATTGCTGGCGGCGGGCGGCTTCTCACCACTCTCGGGCTTTCTCTCCCACGACGACTACGAGTCGGTGTGCGGGCGCATGCGGCTGGCGGACGGGACGCTTTGGCCCATCCCCGTCACGCTCGATGTGCCGGACGAGCTCGCCGCCAAACTCGTGCCAGGAGCGCCGCTGGCGTTGCGTGACCCCGAAGGGGTGATGCTCGCCGTGCTGCATACGAGTGGAGTCTGGCAGCCGGATCGGTTAGCCGAGGCCGAGTCGGTTTTCGGCACGACCGATGTCAGTCATCCGGGCGTCGGTCAGCTCCTCGAGCGCTCCCACCCCTGGTACGTGGGAGGCAGGCTCGAGGTGCTCCAGCAACCCGTGCACTACGACTTTCGCGCCTTGCGCAAGACGCCGGCCCAGCTTCGGAGAGAGTTCGCCGAGTGGGGCTGGCGGCGGGTGGTGGCGTTTCAGACGCGCAATCCCATGCACCGGGCCCATGTCGAGCTGACGATGCGAGCGGCCACGAACGCAGAGGCCAACCTGCTCATTCACCCCGTCGTCGGGTTGACGAAGCCGGACGACGTCGACCATTACACGCGTGTCCGTTGTTACCAGGCCGTGCTCGATCACTACCCGAAGCACACTGTCGGCCTCGCACTGCTGCCACTGGCCATGCGCATGGGCGGCCCTCGGGAGGCGGTCTGGCATGCGATCATCCGTAAGAACCACGGCTGCACTCACTTCATCGTGGGCCGCGACCACGCGGGTCCAAAGGATGCGCGGGGGGCGTCGTTCTACGGCCCCTACGACGCTCAAGTCCTGCTGCGTAAGCACGAGGACGAGCTCGGGATCGAGATGGTGCCGTTCCAGCAGATGGTCTACGTCGTCGAACGGGACGCCTATTTTCCCGTCGACGAGGTTCCGGTGGGAGCGCGAGCCTTGCAGATCTCGGGGACCGAGCTGAGAGAGCGCCTGGCAGCCGGCCGCGAGATTCCCGGCTGGTTCACGTACCCGGAAGTGGCCGAGGAGCTGCGGCGTACCTACCCGCCTCGTACCAGGCAGGGTTTCACCGTCTTTTTCAGCGGACTGTCGGGGTCGGGTAAGTCGACCATAGCCAACGTCCTGCTCACAAAGCTGCTCGAGCTCGGAGGGCGGCGCGTAACGCTGCTCGACGGCGACGTCGTGCGAAAACACCTGTCGAGCGAGCTCGGCTTCTCGAAAGAGCATCGCGACCTGAACGTCCGCCGGATCGGGTTCGTGGCGAGCGAGATCACCCGTAACGGGGGCATCGCGATCTGCGCCCCGATTGCGCCCTACGACGCCACCCGCAAGGAGGTGCGCGGCATGGTCGAGGGGACCGGAGGTGGGTTCGTGCTCGTCCACGTCGCCACACCGCTCGCTGTGTGCGAGGAACGCGATCGCAAGGGGCTCTACGCGAAGGCCCGGGCCGGGCTCATCACGGGTTTCACCGGCATAGACGATCCCTATGAGGAGCCCGCCGACGCAGAGGTTGCGATCGACACGAGCAATGCATCCCCGGAGGAGGCGGCCAACCACGTGCTGCTCCACCTCGAGCGTGAGGGCTACTACGGCTTGAACAGCGCATGAGGAGCGCACAGGACCTGCCGGATCATGGAAACTCGTGCGTCCTGGGACGAGGAAAGCGCATCGGCCCCCGCGCGGGGGCAGCTGTCTCGACTGGCTCAGATGTCCCACACGAGTGGGATGACGAGCATCGCGCTCGCGACGGTGATGGCGGTGATGGGCAGTCCGAGGCGCCAATAATCCCCGAACCGGTAGCCCCCGAGACCGTAGACGATGGTGTTCGTCTGGTAGCCGATAGGGGTGAGGAACGACGCCGAGGCACCGACCGCGATGGCGATGGCGAAGGCATGCGGGTCCGCGCCGAGCCGGGTGGCGACCTGCAGTCCGATCGGGAGCATGAGCGCGGCGGCGGCGGTGTTCGTGATCATTTCGGTCAGCACGAGCGTGCCGAGTAGGACGGCGGCGAGCGCGCCGACCGCCCCAGCCGTGGTGGCAATCCCGGCGATGCCGCTCGCGACGGTCGCCGCGATTCCAGAGCTTTCCACCGCGGCTCCGAGGCCGAGTGAGCCGCCGATGATGAGGAGGACGTCGAGGTCGAGCGCGTCGCGAGCCTGCTGGATCGACACCGTGCGGGTCACGACGAGCAGGAACACCGCCGCGAGCGTGGCCTGGAGGATCGGCACGAGTCCGGAGGCCGCCGCCGCGACCATGGCAACCAGGACGCCGAGCGCGATCCAGGCCCGCCTGTCAATGCCCACGTCGTCGTCGTCGAGGGCAACGACGACGAGGAAGTCACGCCGGTCCCGCCAGCGCTCGTCAAACCGGGGGTCGGCGAGCAGCAGCAGCGCGTCGCCGGCCTGCAGTCGCACCTCGCCGAGTTTCCCTATCACTCGCTCGCCAGCGCGGTGAACCGCGATGATCGCGGCGTTGTAACGGCCGCGGAACGCCAGCTCCTTCGGCGTCTGGCCGACGAGGGGGGACGAAGGACCGAGCACAACTTCGAAGAAGCTGCGGCGGGCGATGCGCAGCAGGTGGACGTGCTGCTCCTCGGCAGATTTCAAACCAGGCCGGGTCACGAGGTCCCGTACGTGATCAACCCGTCCTACGAAGGTCAGGACGTCCCCGCCTTCGAGAATCTCGTCGGGAGCCACTGGAGCGATCTCGCGTCCACCGCGCTCGATACCCGCGAGGTACACCCCTTCCAGTGCGCGCAGCGAGGCCGCTCGGACCCCGGTCCCCTCGAGCGGCCCCCCTGGCTCGACCCGGGCATGGAAGGTGTATGCGCGCTCGCCGGTGGAGACCTGTTGCAGCGGGTTGCGGCGATCGGGCAGGACACGCGGCGCGATCGCGACGAGTGAGGCCGCTCCGGCGACGGCGACCGGAAGCCCGACGGGGGTGATCTCGAGCAGACTGAACGACCCGAACCCCAGCTGGTCCACCAGTCCGGAGACGACGAGGGTCGTCGAGGTCCCGATCGTGGTAATGAGTCCGCCGAGGATGGCTGCGAACGACAGGGGCATGAGGTAATGGGAGGCGGGGCGACCGTGACGCTCGGCCCAGTCCCGCACTGGCGAGGCGAGGGTCGCGACGATCGGAGTGTTTGCGATGACCGACGACAGCACAACGGTCGGAGCGACGAGCCGCAGGAGCGGGGAGTGCGCGCCCTCGCCGTCGCCGAGGACACGCCCGAGCGTCGACCCGAGCAGACCGGTCTGCTGAACCGCACGTGAAACGACGAACAACGCGGCGATCGTCACGGTCGCGGGGTTCGCGAAGCCCGAGAACGCCTCCGCTGGGGAAAGGATCCCGCTCAGGACGAGCATGACCAGACCGCCGAGCACCGCAGTCACCGGGGAGACGCGGTCGAGCACCAGCACCACGAGCACGGCAGCGAGGACCGCGAGGGTGATCCAGGGGTCGAGTCCGGCCACTCCTATCAGGCCCTCCCGCCTCCGTCGCGGTCTTGGAAAATCCTGGACCGCTCGTGTTGTTTCCGCTCCTCAGAAGGCGCGGATGACGTTGCGGATCTTGCCCCCCGGCGTGCGCTCGATTTCCTGACCGTATGCAAAGGTGACAACGCGGTCGGGGTCGGGCCCGATCAGTCGATCGAACGCCGCGAGGATGGCGTTCTCGTAGGCCCTGTGGCCCGTCTCATCCTCTCGTGCCAGCCGGGCGCGCACCAGAAACGAGTTCGGTGCCTGCTGGACGACTTGCATCGCCACCACGCCATCGATGCCGCGCAGCAGGTTGTAGGCGAAGAGTGCCAGCCGGCTGCCGTCCCTGGCGACCACGACGTCGTCCTCGCGACCGAGGAGGTCGCGCAGAATGGGCGAGCTCCGCCCGCAGTCGCAACCCTCGTAGTCGACCGAACCGACGTCGCCCACTTCGTAACGGACGAGCGGCATGAGATCGTTCGCGAGGGTCGTGAGCAGCAGCCGACCCGGGGTGCCGGCCGGCACGGGCCGGTCCCCGTCGTCCACCGCCTCGATGATGCCGACGTTGAGAAAGACATGTCGGCTGGCGGCCGGGCACTCGATAGCGAGCGCTCCATTTTCGGAGCTTCCATACTTGTCGGCGACCCGTCCCTGGAAGACCTCCTCGAGCAGGACCCTACCGCCGGGGCTCAGAAGCTCTGAGGTGGTGACGATGAGCGGCACGCGCAGTGCGATTCCGGCTGCCCGGAAAAGACGGGCGAGTTCGACGAGACTTGATGTGTAGCCGTCGAGGATCTGCGGGCGCCAGCGACGTAACGCAGCCGCATACCTGTCCGTGCAAGCCGGCCGGAGATGGTATTGGGAAAGCGCCAGTTGTTTGCCGGGAAGGTTGAGCCGCCATACCCGCGAGCTCGAGGTCGGCACCACGACCTTCCCGGTGAACGACGCCCGTCGGGCGTCGGGTCGCAACCCGTGCCAGCCCTTGAAGACGTCACCGGAGAGAAAAAGCTCGCGAAAGGTGCCTCGAGGTCGCCACACCTTCAGGGGTTTGCCCGACGTGCCGCTCGACAGCGACGGGATATCGCTCCGGCTGGGAGTGCGGCTCAAGAAAGCCTTGGGATCCCGGCGGATCTGCTCCTTCTGTAACGCCGGCCAAAGCTCCAGCTCTTTGGGGGCCGAAGCGATACGTGATGGCGCCGAGCTGTAGCCGGGCAGTCTTCGCGCCACCTCGAGAATGCGCCGCAGGCGCCGCTCGACCTCGGCCTCAGCCAGGGCGGGCTGCCAATGCAACGCCTCTATGTCCGCCATGCGGCGGCGGGCGGGTCCCGGCCAGCCGCGACGGCGTACCAGCTCTTGGGCGCCGTAAGCGCTGCAGAGCAGGTCTTGGACTAGCGCGGGAGCCTCGTCATAGCGGGAGGTACCGAACTCACGCAGACGCTCGAGGACTGATGGGGCGGCGCTCACGTGATCATCTCCGTCGCTGGTCTGCGCTCCAGTAACTCTCGGTAGACCTGCTCCTGGCGCCTGACCGCTTTGGGGATTTGGAAGTCGGAGGCGCGCCGCTGAGCTTCACCCCCAAGTCGGGCCGCCAGGGCACGGTCAAGCAGGAGGGTGGTGATGCAAGCGGCCAGGTCGCGGGGGTCGTCAGGGTCTGCCACGAGAGCGTTGCGTCCATCTTCCACCACCTCCGACACCCCACCCACGCGGGTGACGACACTCGGCCGGGCGAGCACCATGGCCTCGAGCAGGGCGATCGACAGCCCCTCGTATCCCGAGGCCAGGGCGAAGACGTCGAAGGTCTTCGCTACCCGTGGGGCGTCCTCGCGGTAGCCGGCGAATACGACCGTTCCCTCGAGGCCGAGTTCGAGGGAAAGTCGACGTGCTTGCGGCTCAAGTGGTCCTTGGCCTACGAGCACGAAGCGGACGTCGGGGACGGTCTCGCGCACCCGTGCCGCCGCGCGCAGAAGGAGGTCGTAACGCTTCTGCGGCCGGAAGTTGGCTACCGTCCCGACGATCGGGGCATCCGCGGGGATGCCGAGTTCTTCGCGCACACCCTCGGGCGAGCCCCAGTTCAACACCGCGCTCGGGTCGAGCCCGTGGTAGAGGGTCTCGATCGGAGGCAGGGGCAGCGAGCGCAGGGCTGGCGGCATTCGGATCGCGGCGTGGACGTAGTCGGACACGGCGAACACATGGTCGTTTTGGTTGAACGTGACCAGATTCCCCCAGTACGTCGGGCGCTTGTAGTAGTCCCACACGGCGTGCTCGGTGTAGACGATACGCGGCTTGTCTTTCCCGACCAGCCCCAATCTCGCCCCTATCGCGGCATACGGCGAGTGGACGTGGACGAGGTCGACGTCGTGATCGCGGACCAGCTTGCGGAGTCGGACCACCCAGCCGGTCCCGCGCGCACCATCGAGGCAGTGGACGGGGACGTCAGCGCGCGAGAGTTCATCGACCAGACCGTCCTTCCACGGCAGCAGGTAGGCAGCCTCGTAGTCGAACCGCTCGCGGTCGTAGTACGGGGCAGCGCTGACGAGTAGTTGCTCGGCACCACCCCGTCCGAGGCCCTTGATGAGCAACAGCACCCGCTTCACCGGCCACTCCTGGCGGGAACCGCGGACGGGACCATCGGCGGGAACTCGCGGCGCTGCTTCGTCGCCTTGACCACTGAGGGGACCGCGAGCAGCACGAAGTAGAAGGGGAACATCTGCACCCGCTCCCGTGTGAGGATGCCGAAGTTCGAGAAACTCGAGAATGCGAGCGCAAACAACAGCGCGTAGATGAGCGCGAACGCAAGATAGGAGTGGCGACGAAGGTTCCTGATGCCGCGCAGGATGCGAGGAAAACGCACGATGGTCAAGAAAAGTAGCAGGGTGCCCTCGACGGCCGCGACGCGGGCCTGGGTGTTGTGTGCCTCGGTGATCAGAGGCCGGAAGAGCACGGTGGCGATGGCGAGGGGGGCTTGCGAGGGGGATTCGAGTGGCGATGCCGCGTACTCTGACCCGCCTTTGTCTGTCCGGTCGATGGTTGCCTCAAGCGCCCCGCTGACACCTTCGCTCGTGTCGATTCCCTGACGACTCAGGAACGCGTCCGCCCGCTGCAGGAGCAGGATCGTGACAACGCCGACGCCGATTAGACCTACCACCTTCGCTACCGGGGCGAACCGGCCGTGCTTGTTCCGGGCCGGTCGCAGCAGAAGCGCGGCGGCAAGCGCAACCACCATCATCCCGGAGACATGAGGTCGGACGAGCGCAGCCAGCCACAAGCCGATGGAGGCGGTGACGAGGCCCCGAGCGATCGACCCCGCCAGGATCCAGGCTGCGCCGAGGGCGGCGATCCCGAGCGTGAACGTCATGACCGCTTCCTTGCCGATGCTCGACGGCCAGAACAGGATCGACGGCATGAAAAACAGCAGGTAGGCGTACGCGCGTGACGTTCCCTCGGGAACCGCGATCGTGAAGGCCCGGTACATGAGAAAGATGCCCCAGAACCCGAGCCACGAGAAAAAGAGGAATCCCGCGAGTTTCGACGGGCCGATGACCGTGAAGAGCACGCTAGCCACGAGGACGACCCAGTCGCCTCCCAGCCGGAACTCCAGGCCGGTGTCGTAGTTGCCGGCCGCCAGCCGGTTCGCTACCTCGCTGGCGCGGCGGTAATAGCCGTTTGCGTCCGCGATCCCCCCATACACGTCGTCGATGACGTACAGGCGGACCAGCGCTCCAATCAGCTTGAGGACGAGTGCGGCCACCAGGAGCCAGTAGAGGCGCTTGTCACCCTCTCTTGCGGCTTGGCGTGACAAGGCTGGCAGAGTCACCGCGATGAGCACTGCTCCCACGGCGAGACCGTTCAACGTCTCGTCCGCGGCGAGCCTCATGGGCATGAGGAGATTCAGAAACGCGAGTAGGAGGAGGGTCAGCAGGAGGGTGCGGTTCAGCCCGGTGCCCTCAGGAAGGGTGACAGCGCGTTGCACGGTCAGAACACCTCGAGATCCCCAAGCGACAGCGCCCACGCCGTCAACCTGGTGGGATCGGGGTCAGGCTCCCCGCTGAGCGGGTTCACGACGAGGGTCGGGCCGAAGGGCGCGGGAACAAAGCCTCCACGACGGGACGCTCGTCGCGACGAGGAGCCGGCCGGAAAGCTGCAGGCCACGTGGTCCACGGCGGCTGCCCTTGTGATGCCGCGCAGGAGCAAGCCTGCCTCCCGCTGCTCGTCGTGCGGCACGACAAGCTCGGCGATGGTCGTCTCCCACAGGTCACCGCGGGGCCGTACACGAAAAAGCGCCAGTCCCCGCAGTCGTCCGTCACGGCGAAGGCGCAGGGCCCGATAATCGAGCATCGGCGCCTCCGCATAGCGCCAACGCAGGTAGGCGACGTCGCCGCGAGTGCTCCATCGGGCTGGTAAGGCCCGGGTGGTGTTGAGGAGCTCGTTGACCTCCTCAACATCGGCGAGTGC
>JALZEO010000361.1 GCA_030862025.1 Actinomycetota bacterium
AACCAGACCTTAAGTCTGCACAGTGTGGCCCCCGGAGTCCCCACGAGCGCCCTCGGCCCATGCCGACCTGGGGGGCCCCTATCTCTCCTGCCTAACCCCCTTTAAGGCGCAAGTCTTGGTAACTCAACTCCTCGCGCCGCTCCTTGTCGCTCCGGTCGTGCTCCGCCGGGGAAAACGGTTGATGGGCGTGCGCCGGTGTGGCGGGCGAGGTGGGCTGTGGGGATCACATGTGCGAGGGCCTGCCGGTGTTCTGAAACGGTCAGGACGTGTGCGGTCTCGTGAAGAGCAACCTGGGGAGGGCACCCATCCGTCTAGGTGCGGCCATGGAGTAGTGGATCGACTACTCGTCGCACGACCTTCGGACCCTCGCCGCCACCGCCACGATGGCTGCCACCAGGTTCACGGAGGCGGCGCCGTCCGCAAATCTTTGGGGCTACCAGACGGCTCGTGTGATACTGGCGCACCTCGTCGGAGCGCTTATCAGCGCGATGGAGCAACTCCGACGCTGTTGCGGCCTCGTCGGCAGGACTGCGGAGTTCGGACTCCCGCAATCAGCCCTGGGCTTGAACGCCTCCCGTTGTCGGAGTCTGCCCCAAATCTGTTTCATGGCACAACGGGATGTCTTAGGGGGTGACTGGCGTGACCCTTGGAGCGACCTTCTCATTCGGCTCCGCCTGCTCGGCGTCTCCTAGTGCTCTGCGGCAAGGCCGGCATCCCGGAAACCGACTCGCGCGGAGCCCTGACCAGCCACCGGGCCCGAGCCACCATCGCCACCCAGCTCCCAAACGCCCGCGAACCGCTGTCGCTGGCCGACCCGCAGCAGTGGCTCGGCCACAAGCACGCCGCCAGCACCCGCCACTACGAGCCATCCTCCAGCGCACCCTCACAGCCGCCTACCGGCGCGCCGACTACTTCACCCGCAACGTCCGCACCATCCAGGTCCTCAGCGACCGCGAGACCATCCTGTCCGGCGCCGCCGCCAACGGCCAGCCCTGGAAGTACTACGACCTGGGCACCGGCTACTGCACCTACGACTTCTTCGCCAAGTGCCCGCACCGCCTGGCCTGCGCCCGCTGCCCCTTCTACCTGCCCAAACAATCTCACGCCGGGCAGATCCTGACCGTCAAAGACGGCATTCGACGAGATGCTGGAAACAGCTCGACCTCACCGACGAGGAGCGCCAGGCACTCGAAGGCGACCGGGACGCCATCGCCGCACTCGCCGAACGCCTCACTGATGTGCCCACGCCAGCCGGTCCGACTCCCAAGGACCTCGGCATGCAACCGGCGTTCATCCCGCTGACCGTTCTGAGTGACAGCCTCACGGGAGGCGGAACATGACCTTCGCTGTCAACGTCTATCCGTCCAGCACACTCTGGTGAGAACTGTGATGATCGACATAGACGAACTCGTCATGCAGGCCCTTGACGCGCGTACCAGGATGGAAGGTGCCGAAGACGAGCGTCGCGAAGCTGTCGCCTCCTGGCGCGACGGGGTTGCAACCCTCTACCTCGAACTGGGAGCCACCGTCGTCGCCCGCCGGCTGGGAATCACCAGAGGACGCGTGCATCAGATCGCCCGTGAAGCCGGAGCGGGCAAGGGCCATCGAGCGTAGAGTTTGGGTCCGGGACTCGGTTCCCCCCAGAAGGCTCTAGACGGGCTTCAAGCAAGTTCGACAGGTTCGGGATTCGCGACAAACTCCACAACGATCAACTTTGGCCGCCGCGACCCCAACAGGAGGCACGCCTTATGTCCCCCACGATGAGAACGCGACTGCAAGCAGCCATCGTGGCCCTTGCTCCTGCGGTGCTGCTAGCCGGCTTCGTCTCCCACCCCTATATCGGCATGGGCCCTCCCAATGAGAGCGCGATCGCTGCGGCGGTCGTCGCCGAGACCACGCGCTGGGGACTGTCGCACCTAGCCGTCAGTGTTGGCTCTGCACTCGTCGTCCTCGCCTTCCTCGCCATCCGTAGCTATCTACGCGAGGCGGGTGAGGAACGCTGGAGCGCTGTGGCGTTCCCGTTCATCATCATCGGCAGCACGTTGTTCGCGGTGCTGCCCGGGATGGAGTTCGCGCCGCTGGTTGCTGCCGAGACGGGTGGTGACGTTGCGGCGGGCCAGGCTGCGCTGTTCCCGTGGTTCGTCCCTGTCCTCTTGACAGGCGCGTTCACCTTCGGGCTCGGCGTCCTCGGCTTCGTGATGGCTATCGTCGACAGAGGCGTGCTGAATCGCCGCCTGACCTGGCTCGTCGTAGGGGCGCTCGCCGTGATGGCCGTTGCGCGCTTCGTCCCCCTGGGCGCCGTGCAGTTGTACGTGCAGGGTGCGGCCGGCATCGTGGCACTGTGGCCGCTTTCATACGAGATATGGAAGCATCCGATCGTGGAGCGGCGCGCGGCGCAGCCGCGACGGCCAAGTCACGTTCCTCTGTGACAAAGGCCAGGCCCGTTCTCGGTTCACCCTGGTTGGGCTCCAATGTTGGCGGTTTCTGCCGTCCCGATACCCGCTTGTATCGTCGCGACAGTCGTACTCGAGCGCCTAGCCGTCAGCGTCGCCGCAACTCCCTGTCCACGCGCGGCCTCGTCCACCACGACGTCTTCGACTCGTGCACGAGGTCCGGAAGGCGGGGAAGGGTCACCAGAGTCAAGGTGCTCACGATCCGACCTTGGACACGAGCAACCAGCACCGTGGTCGCATCGAAGGCAAGCAACCGTGCCATGGCTTCTCGATCAAGCCGCTTCCGGTCGTCCGCTGCGGCAACCAGATGACCGAACGCGGTTACAGCCTCGTCGCTCGCCGGCGGACGACCTCAATCTCGACGGCCATGAACCGGACCGACCCGCGAACGACCAGCCACAGCCGAACCCCGTCGCGGAGATCGTTACCTCATATTCGCAATAACCTGCCATCTGCGCTCGCCAACATCGGCGCACTGCAGCCGCCCACCGCGAACAACGACTGCGCGCTGCCAGCTACCCGCGCCTGTTCTCATGACCAGCGGCGCCGAAGATGGCATAAGTCAGCGGTTTACGGTTGGAGGCGAAGTCGGAGCTGGCAGGACCGTGGGGATGCGCGCTGGCCCGCCACGCCGTCGGAGCTTTCCGCGCTTCTCGGCTGGGTGAAGCGGGGCTTGGTGAGCAGTTCGGGGTGGTCGTTACGGACGTTGTTCACGTCGGTGGAGACCTGCCGGATGGCTAGCGGCACGTTGTCGCGGCGGGGTGCCGTCAGCCGCAGCAGCTCGTCGCGGCTGCTGGTGGTGTTGAGCCACACGTCGACCTCGGCGGCCGTGAGCCTGACCGGCTGACGGTCGTGCAGGGCGCGCATCTGCCAGCCAGCGTCGGTGGTGACGATCGCTGAGGGCGGCCATCGGGATCTGCCCGATGGCGGCCAACAGACGCTGCCCACTCATAGCCATCTCGTCACGCAGCGTGCTGGCACCGGGGGGACACGACAGCCTCGCCAGTGCTGCCCTCGACCGGCGCTTGCGGGACAGGGCGCCGGTCCTTCGGTGCTACGGGTGCGCGATCCTCGCGCCCTCCCAGCAGGTCCGATTACGGTCCGCCAGGTGCCTGCGACCGCAGAAGGGGAGCAACCTATGAGACCGCTCCGATACTCGATCAACGTCACCCTCGACGGCTGCTGCGATCACCGGGTGATGATCACGGACGAGGAGTTGCATCGCCATTTCGCCGCCAATCTGGAACGAGCCGATGCCCTTCTCTTTGGCCGGGTGACCTACGAAATGATGGCAGTGTGGCGGCAGCCGGCGACGGGAACGCGGCCTGACTGGATGGCTGATTGGATGATCCCCTTCGCCCGGACGATCGACAGGGCAAAGAAGTACGTCGTTTCGGGCACCCTGGACCGGGTCGATTGGAACGCGGAGCTCGTGCAGGGTGACCTGGGGAAGGCCGTTCAGCAGCTCAAGCGGGAGCCTGGCAGAGGCCTGTTCGTGGGAGGCGTGACCCTCCCGCTGGCCTTGGCGGATCTGGGATTGATCGATGAGTACGAGTTTGTCGTGCAGCCCATCCTGGCGGGCCACGGGCCGACGTTGTTCGCCGGCCTCAGCGAGCGGCTCGAGTTGAAGCTCGTGGGGCGTCAGGAGTTCCGGGTTGGGGCGGTCGCTCTGCGTTACCAGCCCAGTCGAGTCACGGCTTGAAGGTCAGCTGGCCCCTGGGCACGCGGGCCTGGCCACTCCGCCACGACGCCGAGGTCGACAGAGGCTGCCCTCGAACGCCGGGTCCGTGCGCATCGTCGTCGAAGAACCTTCCGTTCGGTCCACCACATTCCG
>JALZEO010000006.1 GCA_030862025.1 Actinomycetota bacterium
GATCCATACCGCCTTCCTCCAGGTCGGCTGCGACGCCGTCGAGACCGACACCTTCGGCGGCGCCCCCTGGGTGCTGGCCGAGTACGGGCTGGCCGACGACTGCGAGGAGCTGAACCGGCTCGCGGCACAGGTCGCGCGCCGCGCCTGCGACCGCTACGCCACGCCCGACCACCCCCGCTGGGTGGTGGGCAGCATCGGTCCGGGAACCCGCTCGCCCACCCTCAGCCTCGGCAAGGACCCGGCGACCACGAAGGACTACATCGATCTGCCTGCAATGGAAGAGGGCTACCGAGAGCAGGTGCGAGGGCTGCTCGAAGGTGGCGTTGACGTGCTGCTGGTCGAGACGTGCTTCGACCTCCTCCAGGTCAAGGCGGCAGTGGCCGCTTGCCTCGACGTGTTCGCGGAGCGCGGGGAGCTCATCCCGCTCATGGTCCAATTCACGGTGGAGAAGGACATCAACACGATGCTCCTCGGCACCGAGCCACTCGCCGCCATCGCAGCGCTTGACCCACTGGCGATCGACGTCCTGGGGATGAACTGCGCCACCGGGCCGCAGGACATGCGCGAGCACGTTCGAACCCTTTCGCGCCATTCCCGTCTGCCCATCAGCGTGATCCCGAACGCCGGCATCCCCCACATGGTCGCCGGTGAGACCCTCTACCCACTCACGCCCACCCAGCTTGCCGACGCGCTCGAAGAGTTCGTCGCCGAACTCGGCGTAGCGATCGTCGGAGGTTGTTGCGGCACCACGCCCGAGCACCTCGCCGAAGTCGTCGGACGGGTCGGTTCGCGCCAACCCGCCCCGCGCGAGGTCACCTACCAGCCGTCTCTCGCCTCCCTCTACTCGGCCCAGCCGATCGAGCAGGAAACCTCGTTCCTCGTCATCGGAGAACGCCTCAACGCCAACGGCTCGAGGGCCTTCCGAGAGATGCTCCTGGCCGAGGACCTGGACGCAACGGTCCAACTCGCACGGTCCCAGACCCGCGAAGGCGCCCATGTCCTCGACGTCTGCGTGGATTACGTCGGCCGGGACGGGGTCAGCGACATTGTCGCCGTCATCAACCGGCTCGCAACGGCCTCCACTCTGCCTCTCGTCATCGACTCCACAGAACTCGACGTCATCGAAGCGGCGCTGGTGCGCATCGGGGGGCGGGCGGTCATCAACTCCGTCAACCTCGAGGACGGGCGGACGAAGGCCGACCGCCTCCTGCCACTCGCCCGCCGTTACGGCGCGGCGGTCATCGTGTTGGCCATCGACGAGCGTGGCCAGGCCCGGGACGTCGACTGGAAGGTCGAGGTCTGCAAGCGGGTCGCGGACATCGCAATCGACGACTTCGGACTTGAGCCGGCCGACCTGATCTTCGACACGCTCACGTTCCCACTCGGCAGCGGCCAGGAGGACCTGCGCAAAGATGGCATCGCCACGCTCGACGCGATCGAGCGCGTGAAGAGCGAGATTCCGGGCTGTCACACCGTGCTCGGGGTGTCGAACGTGTCGTTCGGGCTGTCCCCCCCCGCCCGCCAGGTGCTCAACTCGGTGTTCCTGCATATGGCCATCGAGCGCGGGCTCGACGCCGCGATCGTGAACGCGGCGAAGATCCTGCCGCTCCACCGCATCCCCGAGGAGCACGTCGAGGTCGCCCGCGCTCTCGTCCTCGACCAGCGCAGAGCCGGCTATGACCCGCTCATGCGCCTGATGGAGCTGTTCGAGGGGGCGACGGAGAAAAAGGACACCCACGAGCGGCTGGCCTCGCTGCCCATCGATGAGCGACTGAAGTTGCGGATCATCGATGGCGACCGAGACGGTCTCGAAGCCGACCTCGACGAGGCGATGCAGTCATGGTCGGCCCTCACCATCGTCAACGATTTTCTCCTCGACGGCATGAGGGTGGTGGGAGACCTGTTCGGGTCGGGACAGATGCAGCTGCCGTTCGTGCTGCAGAGCGCCGAGGCGATGAAGACCGCTGTGGCATACCTCGAGCCTCACATGGAACAGGGCGAGGCGAGCGGCAAGGGTCGTGTGGTGCTGGCAACTGTCAAGGGTGACGTTCACGACATCGGCAAGAACCTCGTCGACATCATCCTGCGCAACAATGGCTATGAGACTGTAAACCTCGGGATCAAGCAGCCCATCGACCAGATCATCGCCGCGGCCGAAGCCGAGCCCACCGACGCGATCGGCATGTCAGGCCTGCTCGTCAAGTCCACGGTCGTGATGCGTGACAACCTCGAAGAACTGAACCGGCGTAACCTCCACCAGTTCCCGGTGCTGTTGGGCGGGGCTGCCCTGACTCGCAGTTACGTCGAGGACGACCTGCGCGAGCTCTACAACGGGCAGGTCTTCTACTGCCGGGACGCCTTCGAGGGGCTGAAGACCCTCGACGTCCTCGTCGAGGCGAAGCGTCTTGGGACGCCGCTGTCGGCCGAGCTGGTCGAACCGGTACAGAAACGCTACCCAAAGCGCACGCTTCCCGATCAGGATCCCCCCCGCCTCGATGCGCAAGGCCGAGCGAAGTCAGCGGTGGCAACCGACGTCGAGATTCCTACGCCTCCGTTCTGGGGACAGCGGGTGGTACGCGGAATCCCGTTCGACGATGTCTGGCCGCTCTGTAACGAGATCGCGCTGTTCCGGAACCAGTGGGGCTTCAGCCCCGGCGGGCGCACTCCCCAGGAGTACGAGGCCTTCCTCGCGGAGCACGCGCGGCCTGTGCTGCGGGAGTGGATCGCCCAGGCGAAGGGCAGCAAGATCGTCGTGCCCGAGGTGGTCTACGGCTACTACCCGTGCAACTCGGACGGGGACGAGCTCATCGTCTGGGACCCTGCCGCCGCCGGAAGGGTGGAGCTCGAGCGCTTCACCTTCCCTCGACAGTCACGAGGCCGGTTCCTCTGCCTGGCCGACTTCTGGCGCGACCTGAGCTCCGGCGAAGTCGACGTCCTCGCCATCCAGGTCGTCACGATGGGCAGACGCATCAGCACCATCGCCGGCGAACTGTTCGCAGCCGACCGCTACCAGGACTACCTGTTCGCCCACGGTTTCGGGGTCGAGATGGCTGAGGCGCTCGCGGAGCTGTGGCACCAACGCATTCGAGAGGAGCTCGGCATCGTAGGCGAGGACGCGGCCACGAAGGAGGGCTTGTTCCGTCAGGAGTACCGTGGCTCGCGCTATTCGTTCGGCTACCCCGCGTGTCCACGGCTCGAGGACCAGGAGAAGCTCTTCCGCCTCGTCGACCCGGCCCCGATCGGGGTACGACTAACCGAGGAGTACATGCTCGATCCCGAGCAGTCGACTACGGCGATAGTCGCCCACCATCCCGAGGCCAAGTACTTCTCGGCACGCTGAACATCTGGAGCCCAGGCACGGTTACACGCCGTCCGCGCCCTCGTACCACTCCTCCCAGCGAGATCCCTCGGGGACGTCATGCTCGGGCTCGTCGGTCTCCGCCGTCTCGATGGCTGCCGCGTCGTCGATGAGTTCCACGAGGCCGATCTCGCTGTCGTCGTCGGCGCTGTCGAAGGCAAAGAGCGCCACGCGCGACCAGGCATCTCCATCACCCATGTCCCACAGCACCGCGACCGGCCTATCTTCGAGCAGTCCCCGGGTCAGCACCGCGTTCGGTCGTTGATCCCAGAAGCCCTCGACTGCACCGGAGAACCCACTCCGGTCCATGCCGAGGCCCGGCAGTTCCGAATCCTCTGCGAGCAAGTCGAAGAGGGCGTCGAGATCGTGGGCGTTGTAGGCGTCAACGAACCCGTCGATGAGCTCCTCGAGACCGCCGTAGCGGGCGACGTGCTCAAGATCGACGAACTGTTCCTCGGGCGGGGTCGCGTCCGGCTCCTCGAGGTGGATTCCATCGCGGTCCAGCCTGTCCAAGCCGAGCTCGAAGCTCGGGGGCTCTCCTCCGAGATTGCTGGCACGCACGACTTCGCTACCCAGGTCAGCCACCGTCCCGCCTTCCGTGGCCACAACCATCGTCGCCCGTTCAACTTCCGCTGCCAAGGTCCGGAATGTCGAGGCTTCCTGACCACCGGGACGTGGCCCTCGCACGGCGGTCATTCGTCAGCAGTCCCACGCCGACCGACGGGGGCGGACGTCCTGGTGCGTCGCGCGCGCCGCGTGCCTACCCTCGCAGAGCCATTCCTGCTCGAATCATCCCAGGTGAGGAACCGGAGGGTCAGTGGCGAGGATCGCCGAGCTGGTCGCAAGCGGACGAACCGTGTCGTTCGAGTTCTTCCCGCCGAAGACCGACGAAGGCGAGCGCAACCTGCGAGAAACCTTAAGGACGCTCGAGCCCTTGCGTCCGTCCTTCGTATCGGTCACCTACGGAGCGGGAGGGTCGACGCGGGACCGCACTCACCGCATCGTCGTCGACGTGCTACGCCACACGTCGATGACCCCGATGGCGCACCTGACGTGCGTGGCACATCGTCGCGGCGACCTGATCGACGTGCTCGAGCGCTACAAGGACGCTGGCGTGGAGAACATCCTGGCCCTGCGCGGCGACCCGCCTCGTGATCAGCCGAACGCGGACGCAGGTGACCTGCGCTATTCGATCGAGCTGGTCGAGTTGGCGCGAGAAGTTGGGAACTTCTCCGTCGGAGTCGCCGCCCATCCCGAGGGCCATCCGCAGGCCTCCGACGTCGGGAGCGACCGGCGGCACCTGGCCGCCAAGCTGGCTGCGGCCGACTTCGGCATCACCCAGTTCTTCTTCCGAGCCCAGGACTACCTGCGCATGATCGACGACCTGAACGGTCTCGGAGTCGAGAAACCGGTAATCCCGGGCATCATGCCGGTGACGAACGTGAGGCAGGTGCAGCGCTTCGCGGAGCTGTCCGGCGCCGATTTTCCGACCGACCTCGCGAGTCGCCTCTTCGCCGTGGCTGACGACCCAGACGAGGTACGGCGCATAGGAGTCGAGGTGGCCACGGGACTGTGTCAACGGCTACTCGCCGAAGGCGCCCCTGGCCTCCACTTCTACACGCTGAACCGTTCCACAGCGACGCGGGAGATCTACGCGAACCTCGGACTCGACGCACTCACCGGCGCCAGCCGCCACACCTGAGGTAGTGGGGCGAGGTTTCGCCCACTACCGCGATTGTGAACCGACGCCCTGACCGCCCTGCTCGTCCACGTTCACATCGACCCTCTCGGGCAGGTCGACCTCGCTCTCGGAGCCCTGTCCACGGAAGACGTTCGTGAACAGGAACCACACGAGGAGGGCAAGCACCACGATCGCGACGATGGCAGCGATGACCGCACCCGGCCCACCCCTGCCACGCTCAACGATGATCTCCCGCTCGCGATGCTCATGGGGGTGGGGATCGTACGCCATGGCTACTCCTTCCTCGGAGTGCGATTCACTTCGGCGCTACGGCACGCACTCAATCCACTTCCCACTGTCACAATTCAGGCGGGTTCGCGCATAAAAGAGGGACGTACGAACGGACGGTCAGGACGCCACACACCCCGCGGGTCACCGACCTACGCGCAGGAGGAGAACGGGCTCCGCCCTACCCGCCACCTTCGGCGCCTCTTTCAACGTGCACGCTCTGAGGAGCTTCGATGACTTCGTCGTCGTCGACGAAGAGTGCCCACAGCCACCAGGCGACAAGCA
>JALZEO010000018.1 GCA_030862025.1 Actinomycetota bacterium
TGTTCGACCTCAGGGGAAAGCCCCTCGCCGAGGTGGTCCCAGTCGGTGAGCTGGCAGCCCACCAGGAGTGTCGAGGCCGGGAGCACGCCGAGGGCACGGGCGAGGGTGAAGGCGCGGTCTGGGGTGGTGTAATGCATGTCCGCGAGCTCGTCGCGCCGCTGCCACAGCGTCAGCTCGGCAACATCGCGCACGTCCGGCCGCACGACGAGCAACGTACCGGGAGGCCGACCGTAGTCGATCGCATCGACGACGATGAGCGCGTCGGCCCCGTCGAGCAGCTTTTGGACCAGGTGGATCCCGCCGATGCCGATGTCGAGGACCTCGACCTCCTCAGGGATCGGTGCGTTGAGGAGCCGATGGGCGACGACGACCCCGAAGCCGTCGTCACCCCGGAGCACGTTGCCCCAGCCGGCCACGATCACCCGCACCTGTCGTCCGATACTCGCCCTTAGGATGCGACTGTGACACACGATATCGAGCAGCGGACCGCGGCGTTGCGCGACCGCCTCCTGCGCAACCGTGCGGACCGTTTCCCGGTCGAACACGCGACCACGCAGTTCCACCTCGGAACGACGCTCATCGAGGCCGGACGACCGGACACCGCGGTGTCGGCGCTCCGCGTGGCGACCAAGCTGTTCGAACAGGAGGGGATGCCCGTCGAGCAGGCGAAGGCGACCAACATGCTCGGAGCGGCGCTCCGCCTTGCCGGTCGTTTGGATGAGGCCGGGGAGGCGTTCGCCCTCGCCGTGCAGCTGTTCGAAGCCCACGATCAGCCGCTCGAACGCGGAGCTGCGCTCTTCAATCGTGGCCTCGTGTGCCGTGATCTCGGAGATCTCGACGCGGCCGCAACCTGCTTCCAGCAGGCGGGCGTGCTGTTCGACGAGGGTCGTCGCACGACTCAAGCCTCGGCGGCGGCGCGGGAGTTCGGCACGACGGAGTTCATGGCCGGCCGGCTCGATACTGCTTCCGAGGCCCTCGAACGCGCTGTCGAGCTCGCCGAGCGGGTCGGCGACCATCAGGGCCTGGGCGCTGCCGCGAATCCGCTCGGCCTCGTCGAGCTCGCCCTCGGGCGTGCGGAGAAGGCGATCACCGCCTTTCGTGACGCAGTCGGCGCGAACCCGCGAAGTCTGCGCCCGGAGGGTTACGCGATGGCGAAGGCCAATCTCGCGCTCGCCTACGAACAGGGCGATGACACGGTGCGAGCTCGGCTCGCGGCACGTCAGGCGCTCGCCACTCCAGCCGTTCCCGGGCCTGTTCGAGAGCAGGCAGCGGCCGTAGTCGCCCGGATCGGCGATGAGCCGGGCGACCTCGTCGCCGTGCTCGACGAGGAGTCCCCCGAGCAGTGGCCGGGAGTGATCCGCGAGGAGCTCCTCCGCTGGCTCGACGCGGCCGACTCCGAGCGCCAAGCCGAGTCGAGGGCGTGGGTGGAGGGGGTAGTGGCGCGTCGGGCGAGGAGTATTGAGCTTGCCGAAGCCTGGCTCGGCGTGCTTCTCGAGCTGCCCCCTGATGCCATGGAGACGCTGATTCGCAGCACTATCGAGGTCCTGCGCGGCCAGGACGTCGACTCAGTCGAGCGTTTCCGGACAGACGTGAGCCGGGCCATGGTCCGCTTCCACATCCCCCAGTGGGACCGCCTGCGTGCAACCTTCAACCGGCTGGCAACCGAACTCGGCGAGGAGCCGGCATGGACGTAGGGGAGGACCTTTCCCCTGACGCCGTGGCGGAGGCCTTACCCGACCGACCAGTGCGGAGCTATCCGGCGATCCTGTCCACCTCAGCGGACGCCCTTGCCTGGGCCCGCGCCGGGGCGCCGGAAGGGGCGGTCGTAGTGGCTGACTATCAGGCGTCACCACGGGGTCGGGCCGGGTTGCCGTGGCAGGTGCGCCCGGGTGAGGGCCTGGGCTTCTCGCTCGTGCTCCGACCCCAGCTACCTCCGGAGCGTGAAGGCTGGCTCTACACCGTCGCGGCATCAGGCATGGCCGACGTGCTCGGTCCACAGACGCGGATTCAATGGCCTGACGAAGTTGTGCGTGACGACGAGCGAGCCGGCGCGGTAGGGGTCGAGGTCGAGCTCGCAGGGCAGACCACCAGCTGGGCGGTG
>JALZEO010000019.1 GCA_030862025.1 Actinomycetota bacterium
CCGTAGACGTCGTCGGCGAGCACGAGGTGGTCGCCGGGCTCGAGGAGGCGTAGCACGGCGTCGATGGCTGCCATGCCGGACGCGAACGCGAGGCAGCGTTCAGCCCCTTCGAGGCTGGCCAGGCAGGTCTCGAGGGCGGTGCGGGTCGGATTGCCGGTGCGGGCGTACTCGTAGCCGCGGTGGTCGCCGACCGAGGTCTGTGCGAACGTCGAGGTCTGGTAGATGGGTACGACGACTGCCCCCGTCGTGGCGTCGGGATCCTGACCGACGTGGACGGCGCGAGTCTCGAACTGCATGCGGCCGGGGTGGAGGTTCACGATCGCCGCGCCAACCGGGGACTCAGGTCCCCGTGTCACGGGCGACATCCGGTTCGGTGGGCGCCTGCTCCTTCGCTCTGCGTAGCTCGTCGGTGAGCTCGTCCAGCTGCTCCGCTCGCATCCGGCTGCGGATCTTCGGGAAGAGCTCATCCTCTTCCTCTTGGAGGTGATGGAGGAGGTTCTCCGCGAACACCTCCACCTTCGCGTCGAACTGCTCGTCGGTGGCGTCGAGCTGCCTGAGCTCCTGCATGATCACGTCCAGGACGTGGTGCTCCTCGATGCCCTCGCGGATCTCCTCGTCGAGCTCGGGGACGTGCTCGCGCACGACGGGGTAGAAGGCCCCCTCCTCCATCGCCGAGTGTTGGACGACGACGGGGATGAGCTCGTCGATGAGGCTCCGCTTCGCCGAATGGTCCTCGGGATCGACCTCCTCGTAGTGGTTGAGCAGCTCCCGGAAGTCGTCGTGTTCCCCGCGGATGAAATCGAGTGCACTGACCATGCTCGTTCCGATCTCCGACGTCCTGCTGACCGTAGCCCCACCCCCGAAGGAGGGCGCGTTCGACTCGATCCTTTTGGGGCGGGCGGGACAAGTTTCCGGGTGTTCGCCCCGCGCCCGCGAGGGGGGGTCAGCGTCGCGTGGCGAGAAAGGCGAGCAGGTCGGCTCGCGTGAGCACGCCGACGGGGATCTCTCCATCGATGACGACGACAGCGGGGTTGCCGGCGGCAAGGTCGCTGAACACGTCGTCGAGCGGGGCATGGACCTCCACCACCGGCAGGGGCGGTTGGAGCGCCTCGACGACCGGGCGCTGCATCACGCTGGGGTCGCGCAGCACGGCATCGAGCAGGGCGTTCTCCCGGATGGATCCAATGATGCCGCTCACCCCCTGTTCGTGCGCTCCCTCCCGGAAGACCGGCATCTGGGAGACCCCGAACTCCTTGAACAGCGCGATGGCCTGGGCGACGGTCTCGTAGGGGTGGCAATGGACCAGGCGCGGCATGTCGACCGCTTTCGTGGCAACGACCTCTGCGACGGAGAGCGTCGCCCCGGCTCGCTCGAGGAAACCGTGCTCGGCCATCCACGTGCTGTCGTAGAGCTTCGAGAGGTAATTGCGTCCCGAGTCCGGTAGGAGAACGACGACCGTTGCGTGCGCGGGGAGATCCCCGGCGATCTCGAGCGCGGCGACGAGCGCGGTACCGCCTGACCCGCCTACGAGAATTCCCTCCTCACGGGTACAGCGCCGAGCCATGAGGAAGGAGTCGCGGTCGGGCACCCGCACGTAGCGGTCGACGACGCTGGGGTCGAAGGTCTCCGGCCAGAAGTCCTCGCCGATGCCTTCGACGAGGTACGGGTGGACGTCCCCGGTGTAGATCGAGCCCTCCGGGTCCGCTCCCACGACGAGGACCTCGGGCTTGCGGGCCTTGAGGTAGCGTCCGGCGCCCGTGATCGTGCCACCGGTGCCGATCCCGCACACGAATGCGTCGATGAGCCCATTCGTTTGGCGCCACAGCTCAGGTCCAGTAGAGAGCTCGTGAGCGTGCGGGTTGCACTGGTTGAAGTACTGGTCGGGCTTGACGGCGCCGGGGATCTCGCGCGTGAGCCGGTCCGACACGGAGTAGTACGACTCCGGGGATTCCGGCGGAACAGCCGTGGGACACACCACGACCTCGGCCCCGTAGGCGCGCAACAGGCTGATCTTCTCCTGCGACATCTTGTCCGGCATGACGAAGACGCAGCGGTAACCCCTCCGGGCCGCTGCGATAGCCAGGCCCACGCCAGTATTGCCGGAGGTGGGTTCGACGATCGTGCCGCCCGGCTTGAGCAGCCCAGCCGCCTCTGCCGCTTCGATCATCGCGACCCCGATGCGGTCCTTCACCGACCCCCCGGGGTTGAGTAGTTCGAGCTTTGCGAAGAGGGTAGAAGGCACGTCGCGCGAGAGACGCTCGAGGGCGACGAGCGGCGTGTCCCCGATGAGGGCCAGGAGATCGGGGGCGATCTCCCGGCCGAGCGCATCGCGCTGTCGGTGAGGGCCCTGGAGCGGATCGCGAGCGGCTTGTGGCTGGCCTGGGCCGTTCGTCTTCTCGACGGGGGCGGGGTCCGCCATCCTGGCCCACCTTCTCGCGGCGGAATGTCGCAATAGCAGGCTAACGGGGGCGCATTGAGATTGCTGTACGTGGATTGGCTTCCCGCTGCGGTCCTGCGGCCTCGGGCTGCTGCGTCCGACTCGGCGAGTCAGCTCACCGGTAAGCTGCGGTCGCATGGGGGAGCAGGAGTTGATCGTACTGGTCGATGAGAACGGCCAGGCGATCGGCAGGGCCGAGAAATGGTCCTCACATCATGCGCACACGCCTCTTCATCTGGCTTTCTCCTGTTATGTCTTCGATGACCGCGGGCTCTTCCTGGCTACGAAGCGGGCCAATCATAAGAAAGTCTGGCCGGGGGTATGGAGCAACAGCGTCTGCGGTCACCCTGCCCCGGAAGAGAGCATGGTCGACGCGATCCAACGCCGGCTTCACGATGAGTTGGGGATGGCGGCCAGCCGTTTTGAAGTGGTTCTGCCAAGGCACACCTATCACGCGCCACCGTTTCGAGGCATCGTCGAATATGAGTTCTGTCCCGTCTTCGTCGCGCGTGCGGAGAGCGAACCTCGCCCCAATCCGCTCGAGGTTGCGACTCTCGAATGGGTGCCGTGGAGAGACTTTGTTCGTGCCGCCGAACAAGACACGGGGGACGTGTACTCGTGGTGGGCGAAGAACCAGCTGAAGGAGCTCAGGGGCCACCCGCTCATCGCGGCATACTCGAGTCCGCCAGCCAGTTCGAGCGAGTAGCTCCGTTTGAAGCGCGAGCTGGGGTTGCGTGGTTCGGGGCCGCCGCTCACGCGTGAGCGCTCGACCGCTGGTCCTTGCGATGTGGCACGATTTCGCAGGTGACCAGCAGACCCGCCGCGGCGCAGCACCTGCGCGAC
>JALZEO010000030.1 GCA_030862025.1 Actinomycetota bacterium
GTCCGATCGTGTCTCGAGCGATCCTTGCCCTACCGTGGGCGTTGAGAGCCGAGAGGCGCAGTTATGGGCGCGGAGATCCCCAGGGCCCAGCGAGAGGTCTGCGGCTCGCTGCCAGGCCAACGTCTATGAACCACGGCTGGGTATCACTCGCCGCCCTGGAGTACGACGTGGTGCGCTGCCGGCGCTGCCCCCGTCTCGTCTCCTGGCGGGAAAAGGTGGCTCGCGAGAAGCGTCCCGCGTACGCCGAGGAGGACTATTGGGGTCGTCCCGTACCAGGCTTCGGTGATCCTCAGGCCCGGCTGCTCGTCGTCGGGCTCGCTCCAGCAGCGCACGGCGGCAACCGTACCGGTCGCGTATTTACCGGCGATCGATCCGGCGACTGGTTGTTCGGGGCGCTGTTCCGGGCTGGTTTCGCGAATCAGCCGAGTTCGACGCGGCGGGGGGACGGACTCGTGCTGGGCGACTGTTGGGTCACCGCACCCGTGAAATGCGCGCCCCCCGCCAACCGCCCCTCCGTCGGGGAGCGCGACAACTGCGACGAATACTTCCGCGCGGAGGTGGAGCTTCTGCCGGTCCGGGTCGTCGTCGCTCTCGGAAGCTTCGCGTGGGAGGCTGCACTCCGCCGCTTCGGGCCGATTCGACCCAAACCGCGCTTTGCTCACGGAGCAGAGGTCGAGGTTGGGGCGGTAACACTCCTCGGCTGCTACCACGTGAGTCAGCAGAACACCTTCACCGGTCGCCTCACCAAGGGCATGCTCGACGCGGTGTTCGCCCGGGCGCGGTCCCTGCTCCCCCCACCCCAGGCCGAGTGAGCCCGTCCTCCTTCTGACACTCGTGATGCCGAGTTCTCACATATCGGACAAAGAACGCGCTCCTCGCACTCGGGGTTGGCCGCGAGGACAAATCCGTGGGACAAAGGCAGTGGAGACGTTACGAGGTGCTGCCCCCCACGTCTCCGGAAGTTGGAGATGAGATGGACTTGAGCGAGCTCAAACGGCGGCTCGTCGCCAACGCCTTCTTGTTCGACGATCCGCACGCGTATGCGGCCGGAGTGACGGACGCGCTTGACGCGGTCCGCCGGCTGCTCCAGTGGGACGGCATCGCCTGGGGCGCACGGGGCCCTCACCTCGAGGAGACCACGATCAGTGTCACGGGCTCGTGGCGAGAACCGTGATGGCCGCAGATGCGCCCTTCCCCCTGCTGTCCTGACCGGAGCGACTGAGTCGCAGCTTGCAGCGCCCCTCGTCATGGGCGTATGGCAGCCTGGACCGCAAGCTGAACTGGGACAGGTCCTTCGCCGAACTGGCCCTTGCGGCACGAGGCCGCAACAAGGGCTGGCAGTCTCAGCTGGCGACATCCATCCCGTCGAGCAGACTCCGCAGGTGCACGGCACGGGCGGGGTGGCGCAGCTTGGTGAGGGTCTTCTTCTCGATCTGGCGGATCCGCTCACGGGTGAGACCGAAGTGCTCCCCAATTTCCTCGAGCGTGTGTTCTTCGCCGTCCATCATGCCGAAGCGCCACATCAGAACAGCCCGCTCCCGAGCATCGAGCGCAGCCAGCGCACGGGCGATCTCACTCTGCGTCAACAAACTGGCGGCGGAGGTCGCAGGGTCGGCCGCACCTTCGTCCGCGACCAGCTCACCTAGGGTGGCGTCACCGTCCTCTCCCACAGGCGTGTCGAGCGACGAGACGTCCTGGGCGGCCTGCCGAATCTCTCGCAGCCGCTCGACACCCATCCCGAGCTCCGCTGCCACTTCGTCCTCGGTCGGCTCACGCCCGAGCGCTTGCAACAGGTCGAGCTCGACGAAACGGATCTTGCCGAGCGTCTCGAAAACATGAGCTGGCAGGCGAACGGTGCGGGCCTTGTCGGCGAGTCCACGCTGTAGGGCCTGACGGATCCACCACGTCGCGTAGGTCGAGAACTTGTAGCCCTTCGTGTGGTCGAACTTCTCGACGGCCCGGATCAGACCGAGGTTGCCCTCCTGGATCAGGCTGAGCAGGTCCAGCCCTCGACCACGGAACTTGCGTGCGTTCGACACCACGAGCCGAAGATTCGCGCGAATCATGTGGTCCTTGGCACGACGACCATCACGCACGATGGAGGCGAGCATGGCTCGCCGACGCGGACTGAGGCGCCCTCGTGCGTCGAGCATGGTTCGGGCATCCAGACCCGCCTGGTACCTCTTCGACAGATCGACCTCCTCCTCTGCAGTCAGGAGCTCGGTCCGTCCGATCTCGTTCAGATACTGCCGGACAGGGTCGGAGGAAGCGCTGATCGTGGCGGCTTCTGGCCTGTCGAGACTGACCTCCGACAGGTCGTCGACAACCTGCAACCCACGTTCCCGCGCCAGCTGAGCCATCTCGTCGACCCAGGAAGCGGGCTGACTCAGCGGATCATGGAAGTCCTGCAGTTCTGACAGCACGACATATCCGCGCCCCGAGGCCCGCTCCAGGAACTCAGCGAGCGTGGCATCCTCAATGATCTCGACACCTTCCATGTCGTGAACTCCTGAGCGCGAGCCCGGTTCGCAATCATCGGGAATGACGCGTGGGGAAGAGGCCGCAGTTGACCGCACGCATCTTTCTGAACGATGGCGTCGGACGCTGTTGTTCCGTCAGATGGACCGTTGAGCGCAGTATGCCTTCTTCTCGTCGATCGTGCCCGTTCCTTCTTAACACTCGCCGCAGCCAGTCGGCCACCCCATGCCTTGCGGAGGGGCCGATCCGGGAGCGACTGGCCGCGGGCAGCCGGTACAGGGCGGCATGGGGCCGGATGCTGGCGCAACAGCGCAACGTGGTTAGGGCTCGCGTCCATGAGTGGAGTCTGCCCTTCCTGCCGGACAGGCGCTCAGGGGGTGCGGCAGTCGGACAAGTCCCCCTTGAACCATTGTGAGTACGGAGAGACCGTGTCGTCGCAGCACGTATCACGTTCGTTACTCGTCGTACCCGGGCCTGCAAGACAAACGCGAGGGAGCAAGGCCTTCGCGACAGGTTACTGATCTACCCGTCCGGAAACAGCGGCAACCCTCAACGTACAGTTGAGGGTTGCCGTCCTGTGGAGCTGCCGGGAGTCGAACCCGGGTCCCGCGATCCCGTCACTGGGGCTCTACGAGCGTAGGCTCCGGACAAGTTCAGACCTGCGACCCCGGAGCCGGGCGGTTGCAGGTTCCTAGCCATCTTCATGTTTCCCGGCCAGCCTGATGGCGCGACTGACTCGGTGGAGCCCTGTGTCGATGCCGGTTCTCCCTACAGGGCGTCCGGGAGACCGACAGGCGGCTTGTTTAGGCCGCCAGCGCCATGTTGTCGTTGGCAGCTATTGTTCCCGACGCGGATTTACGAGGCAGCGTCGGCTCCTCGGCTCGCTCCCCTGGCGGCGGCACTAATCACGGTCGAGACCAGTCAGCCCCAGGTTTGAGTGGAACACTGTGAAATTGTCAACGCAGACACGATAACACGGGGAAGCTCCAGAACATTCCGGGGACGCTCAGCGCACCTGCCTCGTTTTCAAGGCGCGCTCTGCCTCCCGTGCGGCCTCCCGGTCGGCGATCGACCGGCGCTTGTCCCGGGCCGCCTTACCCTTACCGATCGCGAACCCGAGCTTCGCGTAGCCGTCCCGGAAGTACAGTCGTGTAGGCACGAGCGCGAAGCCCCTCTCTTGGGACGCCCGCGCGACCTGGTCGAGCTCGCGCCCATGGAGAAGCAACTTGCGTGGTCGAGTCGGGTCGTGATTCTGCCGGTTGCCGAATTCGTATTCGGGGATATGCGCCTGCATGAGCCAGGCCTCCCCTCGCTCGTCGACCTTCACCCACGCCTGGGCCAGGGAAGCCTTGCCGGCGCGCAACGACTTCACCTCGGTGCCGGTCAGTACGAGCCCGGCCTCATAGCGGTCGCCAAGCTCGTAATCGAAGCGAGCACGACGATTCTCGGCGACCGTCGCATCGCCGCCGCTCGTCTTCCTCTGCTTCACCACCAGCGACACGCTAGCGGTGACCGCACATACTCCTGAACTGGGGACCGCAAGCGAATGCCCAGCGCGAGGACCGAGCTTGATGGCCCCCTCAGACGACGTCCTCGGCGCACCAGCAAAGCACCGGTTCGTCGTCGTTTGCCCGATCAGACGTCGAGGAAGCGACGGAGTGCAACGACCGACGAGAAGGCCGCGATGGCCACCCCGACGAGGATCAGCAGGGAGCCGACCTGGATGGCATCGTCGATGCCGATGAAGGGCATGAACTTGATGTCCGCCGTCAAAGACCTCGTGATCCGGGGAACCGCGACGAGGAGCAAGCCCCATGACACGAGCGCCCCGACGAGACCCGCTATGACCCCTTCCAGCACGAAAGGAAGGCGGATGTACCAGTTCGAGGCGCCCACCAGCTTCATGATCGCCGTCTGCTCGCGACGGGCGAAGGCTGCCACCCGGATGGTGTTGGCGATGAGCACGCTGGCAGCCACCAACTGGATAAGAGCGACCGCCAACGCACCGAGCTGGAACTTGTCCGTGACGGCGAAGAAGGATTTCAGTACTTCGCGTTGATCGACGACCTCTTCGATCCCCGGTCGAGCGTTGTACTTCTCGTAGATTGCAGTGAACTGCTCGGGATCGGTGAGCTTCACCCGGAACGACGCAGGCAAGGCATCGGGCGAGACCGACTCCAGCAAGTCCCGCTGGTCCCTGAACATCTCGCGGAAGCGCTCGTAGGCCTGCTGCTTCGACTCGTGGTAGACCTCCTGGACCAACGGGTCCTCACGCAGCACGCGTTCGAGTGAGTCCTGTTGATCGGGCGTGATGGGGTCGCAATTACGCCCATCGCACAGGAAAAGCGAAACTTCGATCTTCCCGTACCAGTAGCCGGCCGCGAGTTGCACCTGGTCCCGCACGAGCAGGGCGGCGCCAAGCAGGGTGAGCGACACCGCGACGGAAAGGACGACCGCGACGGTCATGAGCATGTTCCGCCGCAGACCGAGACCGGCCTCCTGCGCAAGGTACTGCCAGCGTCCCGTCACGTTGCTTCCTCCATCGATTCCGTCGCGGGGGCGCCGGTATCAGCCACCGTAGCCGTACACGCCACGGTGCTGGTCGCGCACTACCACTCCGTTATCGAGTTCGATGACCCGTCGGCGCATCGAGTCCACGATTTGCTGGTCGTGGGTAGCCATGACCACGGTCGCGCCAGTGCGGTTGATGCGATCGAGCAGCTTCATGATGCCAACCGACGTGGAGGGGTCGAGGTTTCCTGTGGGCTCATCGCAGAGAACGACGCGGGGCGCGTTGACGAACGCTCGAGCGATCGAGACGCGCTGCTGCTGACCCCCGGACAGTTCGTGCGGCAACGCCCCGGCCTTCTCGGAGAGACCTACCAGTTCGAGCACCTCGGGGACACGCTTCGCGATGATGTGCCGGGCCTTGCCGATCACCTGCAGCGCAAAGGCGACGTTCTCGTACACCGTCTTGTTCGACAGAAGCTTGAAGTCCTGAAAGACGTGGCCTATGTCGCGGCGCAGCAGAGGGACCTTCCACGACTTCAGCGTGCGCAAATTCTTACCGGCGACGTAGATCTCGCCGTCGTCAGGCAACTCCTCACGCGTCACCAGCTTCATGAACGTGGATTTACCGGAACCCGACGGCCCGACCACGAAGACGAACTCGCCCTTGCTGATGTCGACTGACACATCCTTCAGCGCGACGATGCCACCCCTGTAGATCTTTGTGACGTTCTGGAGGCTGATCACATCGGCACCACGGTGTCTAGAGGTCGTTGTCGCTGCGCTTCATTGGCGATCCACGTCATGCCGCCAGCGCTTCTATCTTGATTCACGTTGATGGCAGCTGCCGCGTTCGACGCCCGCGCGGCAGGGGGTGACAAGGCCTGGTCTCACTCGCGACGCCCCACCGCAGGGTAGCACGCACTTCCGAGCCGTCAGGTGTAGCTGCGAAGTGGAAGTGCGGTGGTTGCCGTGGTCAGCTACGACCTTCTCCCCGCTCGGTTGCACGTCGCCGGAGTTCGGCCTCCACGAACGCGTCGAGATCCCCGTCCAGCACCGCGTTCACGTTGCCGGTCTCGTGCTCGGAGCGCAGATCTTTCACCATCTGGTAGGGGTGAAGCACGTAGCTGCGGATCTGCGAACCGAATCCGATGTTCTGCGCACCCCCACGCAGCTGCGCCAACTGCTCCTCGCGCTGCTGCCGCTCGAGCTCGAGCAGCTTCGCCTTCAACACGCGCATCGCGGAGGCCCGATTCTGCAGCTGGGAACGCTCGTTCTGACACGACACGACAATGCCTGTGGGCAAGTGGGTAAGGCGAACCGCCGAATCTGTCGTGTTCACTCCCTGACCGCCCGGACCCGAGGAGCGGTAGACGTCGACCCGCACCGCCTCCTCGGGCACGTCGATCTCGGCGTCCACGTCGGGTAGCAAGGGAACGACGTCGACCAGCGCGAAGGACGTCTGGCGACGGGCGCTTGCATCGAAGGGGGAGATCCGAACCAGCCGATGAACGCCGTGCTCGACCTTGGAGAGCCCGTAAGCGCCTTCTCCGTGCAGGGCGAAGGTGGTCGACTTCAATCCGGCTTCCTCACCGAACTGCTCGTCGTAGACGTCGACGTTGAAGCTGCGCCGTTCCGCCCACCGCAGGTACATGCGCTGCAGGAGCTGTGCCCAGTCCATCGCGTCCACGCCACCCTCGCCGGCGTGGATCGAGACGATGGCGTCGTAGTGGTCGTACTCGTCACCGAGCAGCGTGACGACCTCGAGCCGGTCGAGCTCACTCTGGAGCTCCTGCAAAATTTTCCCGACTTCGGTGGCGACCGTGACGTCATCCTCTTCTACCGCGAGTTCGTCCAGGACCGCGACATCGTCGAGCCGAGCGCTCAGGGCCTCGATACGTTCGACCTCGTCCTCGAGACGAGACAGCTCCTTGGTCGCTTGTCGCGCCGCGGCCGGATCGTCCCAAAGGCCGGGTGCAGACACCTGCTCGCGTAGCTGAACGAGACGTTCCCGCTTGCCCGGGACGTCAAAGATATTCCTTTACATTCGCGAGGCGGTTCTGCTGCTCGACAATGAGGTCACCGTGGCTGACAGGCATGATGGCGGCTCCTCCGCACGCACAACAACGACTGACTTGAACAACGCGAGGCTACCGCCACTAGAATTGTAGAAGCGGGTGCCCTCCCCTCAAGAGGCACCCGCTTCTATGGCTCGCTTGCTATCGAATCTTTCGCCGTGACCCCCACCCGCTCCTGCCCCACGACTCACGCGTGTGCGCTTACCGCACGTGGTGCGCGTCGGGCATGCAATGCTTCCGGCCGAAAAGTGACCGCGCACACGAGGACGACCCGTTTGACCTGCCCTTGCCGCTGTGCGCGAGCAGAATGGCTGACAGGTTGCGCAGAGCCCGCCGTCGCTCGGGGGAATGTCGATGTGCCATGTCGAGGTCGAAGGCGTGCGGTTGCATTACCGCGAGTCGGGGTCCGGTCCGCTCGCACTGTTCATACATGGGTTCCCCCACGATCACACGTTGTGGCTACACCAACTCGACGCGCTTGGTGGCCGCCGCCGCTGCGTCGCCCCGGATCTCCGCGGCTTCGGGCTATCGGACCCGACCACGGCGACCATCCTGTCGATGGAGCGCCATGCTGACGATCTCGCCGCTTTCATCGGCGCGCTGGAGGTCGATCAGGCTGACGTCGTCGCGCTGAGCATGGGCGGTTACGTCGCGCTCGCCCTGTGGGAGCGGCACCGCGAACTCGTCCGCTCGCTCGCGCTCGTTGACACTCGCGCCGAAGCCGACGATGACGAGGGCAAGCAGCAACGCGACGAGGCGATCGAACGCGCCTTGTCCGAGGGCAGACAAGCGCTGGCCGACCAGATGCTGGGGCAGCTGCTCGCGGACGGTGCCGACCCCACACCTCGTGCTCGTCTGCGGTCCATGGTCGAAGGCACACGCTACGAGACCATCGTGGCGGCGCAGCGGGGAATGCGTGACCGCCCCGACCGCACCCACCTGCTCGCGACCATCGACGTTCCGACCCTGCTAGCCGTCGGAGAGGAGGACACCGTCACCCCGCCGGAGGCCGTGAAGGCGATGGCCGATGCGGTTGCCTCAGCCCGCTTCGTGACCGTCAGCGGGGCCGGTCACCTGTCACCCCTGGAGCAGCCGACGATCATGAACGACATCCTGGCCGACTTCTGGGACTAGGACGATCGGCGATCGCTGATCCACCGGATTGAATCTCGGCCGACGAGGACGATCTCTCCCTCATGCTGCATCCCGCTGTCCGACCGCGAGCAGGCGAGCCACGAATCGCCACGCCGTTGCCAGGTCGCGGCTCGTGTCGCGGAGTTGCCGAGGGGAGGGCCGGAAGTCGACATGGGAGAAGCGGCGGAACGTGTAGGCGGACGCCAGGGGAAAGGCCCCGGCGAGCCGGCGCAACTCCGCGTAGGGGATGGCAGGATCGTCGCGCGCGTGGAGGAGGACAACCGGCGCTCGCACCTCTTGCGCCAGGCGGACGGGGGACAAACGCGCGAAGAGCTGGGGCAGGGGCGGCGGAAGGGCCGCCACGAGCATGCCTGTCCTGGTGGGGTCGCGGTTCGTGACCAGATCGAGAATACTGCGTGTTGAACGTGGCAGCGCCGCAGCATCGACTTCCCCGCGCAAAGCTGCGGCCACGGCCTCCACCCGCTCGACCCCGAGCAAATAGCCTTGCCGCAGAATTGCCGCAACAGCAGCGTCCCGTCGGCTGGCGGGGGCCTTCCACTGCCACTCGTAACGTTCACCGTCGAGCAATGTGACACCCGTCGTGGCCGCCTGGATCATGCCGCCGATGTCGCCGTAGCCAGCGAAGCTCGCCACGAGTCGCAGCCGCTCGGCTACGCGCGGGTCGGCCGCGGCAACGAGCGAGTAGGAGGCGCCGAACGAAAATCCGAGAATCGCCACACCCCCACGGACACGGGGGTGGGCGTCGAGGGCCAGAGCGGATGTGATGAGCCGCTCGATGTCACCCTCGTCGAGGCGGTGACGTGCGAGGGCGAGGTCAGGCGCGAACACGATGCGCCCGAGACGGCAGAGCGCCGCCGCTATTCGCATGAGCCGTGGGTCCTCGGTCCCCTGCGGCGTTACACCTGCGGCGAGCAGGATCGCCGGCGACGGGCGTGGCGGGAGCCACAGCCGGCCGGGCGCGTCCGGCAGGTCCTCGCCTGGCGGAGGGGAGAGCACGACATCCCGCCAGCCCCTTTCATGGCCGCCTTTGAGCGGCCGGTCGAGCATCCAGCTGACGAGCAGATGCCCCGCTCGCAGACGTGTCCCGAGGGTAGGTGCGGGCGCGATGGCCATACGGCCTCCTTGACCCGGTCTCAGCCCGACCCCGGCCGGGGAACGTCACACTGCGCTGCTGCCGCTAGCCGACTCTCAGCGTGTGACGGATGCGGCGGCGATGCAGCCGGCAGGTCGACTCTTGGCAGGTTGCGACTGCGACGTCGACGGTGAGGCTGCCACTTCCGGGTTCGCCGGCGACGACCTCGAGTGT
>JALZEO010000152.1 GCA_030862025.1 Actinomycetota bacterium
AGCCAACAGCGAGCCGATCACGACGACCTGCGCCGTCTGCTCGTGGAGCTGGACGGTCAAGGCTACGGGGCCTACAAGCGTCTAAGCCGGCCGACATGGCGTTTTGGGGGCTTCGAGCTGGCGGTCGAGCGGGTGCAGGCAGATCCTTTCGCTCCACCATCACGATTCGCGGTCTCGGTGCCCGCCGAGGTCGCGGCCATCCCCTCCGAGCTGACTCGGACGCCAACACGACGACGGGCCATCGAGGACTACCTGACCCGAGTGGCCTCCGCCCGCCTCGTCAGCCGAAGGCGGGGGCAAGGGCAGGGGTCGCCGTTCCTCGTCGACGCCGGGCGTCAGGAGGTGCTCGAACGGAGCGCCTGTCGCGTTGACGAGCGAGGAGTTCAGCTGCGCTTCGGGTGCGATCTGCCAGCTCGCGGACGGCGGGTCCTTGGACGGCAGGCCGCGCGCCTCCTCACCGAGGAGCTGCCGGCCGCGGTCGAAGGGTCGCTGCGGTGGTCAGCACTCGACAGGGCTGACACGTGGACGTTCGTCGCGTGCGTAGAAGATGCCGTCGCCCTGCGGGAGTCGCTCGACGACCTCGGGCTGGTCGCATTCGTGGCCGATGGCGCGATCCTCCCGCGGCGATCCGGAATCGATGATCGCCCGCTCGTAGCCGACAGCACGGTGCCGTTCGTCTCTCCACCCACGTTGCGGCACGAGGTGGAGCTTCCCAACCGGGGCCGGGTGACCGGCATGGGGATCCCCGAGGGGGTGACCCTCGTCGTCGGAGGGGGGTTCCACGGCAAGTCGACACTGCTGCGAGCGCTCGAGCGGGGCGTCTATGACCACGTCCCCGGGGACGGACGCGAACTCGTGGTCGCACATGCCGACGCCACCAAGATCCGCGCCGAGGACGGGCGGCGGGTGGAACGTGTCGATGTCAGCGCGTTCGTCGGGGACCTGCCGACCGGTGGTGACACGTCGAATTTCTCGACCGACAACGCTTCGGGCTCGACGTCACAGGCGGCGAGCATCGTGGAGGCGCTTGAAGTGGGCGCTCGCGTCCTGCTCGTCGACGAGGACACCGCCGCTACCAACCTCATGATCCGGGATCTGCGCATGCAGGAGCTGGTGTCGAAGGACCGGGAGCCCCTCACGCCGTTCGTCGACCTCGTCCGTCCCTTGCACCGCGAACACGGGGTCTCCAGCGTGCTCGTCATAGGCGGTTCTGGTGACTACTTCGACGTGGCTGACCACGTCCTGCTCATGGATGCCTTTCGACCGCGAGAGGTCGGCGACGAGGCGCGGCGGATCGCGGCGCGTTGGCCCGGTCGTCGCGCGGAAGCAGCGTCCTTCCCCAAGGTTCGCCACCGCGTGCCCGATCCAACCTCCATCGACCCATATCGTCGCGGTCGTATCAGGACCAGCGCCCGCGGCACCGACGAGGTGCGGCTCGGGGCACACACGATCGACCTCTCCGCCGTCGCTCAGATCGTCGACCCCAGCCAGAGCGTCGCTGTGGCGCTCGCCATCGCCCGACTCGGCGAGGAAGACCTCCTCGACGCTCGACGGACGCTCGCCGAAGCACTGGATCTGATGTACGTCCGCGTGAGCCGCGACGGAATCGATGCTCTCCGCCGCGACTATCCGGGCGATCTCGCCCTACCCCGCCGCTTCGAGGTGGCGGCAGCCCTCAACCGGCTGCGGTCGTTTCGGGTGCTGCACCTCAGCTGACGCGACGGATATGGGCGTGGGCGGCGAGCAGGGCAAAGCCGTTGCAGGCCCAGTGGGCGAGGACCGCCGCGCTGAGGCTGCCAGCTACGAGACGCAGCAGGCAGAACACCACACCAGCGATAGTCGTGGCTCCTACGGCGCCGGCCACGGCGAGCGTGCGCTGCGCAGCAGGGAGCGCAACCTCGTTCTCACGCAGCGCCGCCAGCGTGGGTCCGACGTGCCACGCCCCGAACAGCACGCTCGAGACGAGCACCGCGCTTGTCACGGAGTCCAGGTCGAGCACCGCGGCGAGCAGCACCCCGCGGAAGAAGACCTCCTCGCAGACGGCTGTGCCGAGTGGGATCCGCACGAGGGTCTCGTAGGCGATTCGGGCACGTGACAGATCCGCGGCCCGTCGGTCGCTGAGCAGACGTCGCAACCCGGGCACTACCCCGGCCAGCCACCCCGCGGCCGCGACCACCAAGGCGACGACGACCACTGCCCAGAGGCCCACGGTGAGTCCCGCGACCAGCCGGCCCGAGTCGAGGCCGAGCTCCCGCCAGGTCAGCCCCGAGAGCCGAGCCACCGCGACGAGGGCGGCTGCGACTGTCAGGTTGAGGGGAACGTAGGTCCAACGCGGCAGGGGGCGCAGGTTGAGGACGGTGTTGTAGGCGACGAGAAGCGTCCCTGCTCCCACCACGAAGGCCATGTCTAACGAGGTTAACCTGGCGCCTCCACCGGGCAGCTGGCGGGCCGTTTGGCCGCTCGTTAGCGTGCAGCTAAGGGGCGCGGGCAATCCCCGGAGGTTCACGTGTCCGACTGGTTACGCCGGTACGCCGTCGCGCTCGGCGAGGAGCCGCTCACGACCGAGGAGGTCGCTGCGATCCTCGAACTCGCGCGCGACGTCGCCCACGGCACCGAGCGCAAGTTTGCGCCACTGTCCACATTTCTGGCCGGGATCCATGCCGCAGCCCGCATCGGACAGGACGGCCTCCGCCTCGATGCGCTCAGCGACGCTATCGAGATCGCCCGGCGCCTGGTGGGCGACGCTGAAAGTAGCCTGCAAGCGAGCTCAGGCGAGCAGCCGTCGGGGATGCCGCCTGGGTAGATCTGACGATCAGGAGTGAGGGCTGGAAGGCTGAGAGCGAAGAGCGTCTAAATCCCCCGGATGGTTGATGTTGGTCGAAAACGAGCCGGACGGGTCCAGGTCTGCCCAGCCCTCCTCGCCAAGGACCCGGGCACCGAGCTCGGACAGCGCGGCGATCACCGCCCGACGCCCTGCGAGGAGCAGTCGACGCATTCGGGGGGCCGCGGCGGTGGCGTAGACGCCGTGCAGAGGCTGGATGCGGCCGGACACGAGCGGGACGACCGCGGCTTCACCGCGCCATGCAACGGCCAACCTGAGCAGGACAGCCGGGTGGAGGTACGGCAGGTCGACGGCAACGACCGCGACGAGCGGCGTCGTCGCGCGTTCGAGACCAGCGAGGATGCCAGCGAGGGGACCTCCGTCCGCGATGGCGTCTGCGACCTGCTCCCACGCGAGCTCGCCCAGCCTGCTCCCGTCGCCAGAAGCGACCAACACCTCCTCGCAGCACCGCTCCAGACGGCGCGCGGCCCGGACGACGAGCGCCTCCCCGTCGACCTCCAGAAAGGCCTTGTCCCGCCCCAGGCGCCGTCCACGTCCACCCGCGAGCACGAGGCCGGTGAGAGCGGGCACCTCCGCCTCCTGCCCCGGTGACGACGCCATCGCTAGTCCGTGGCCCTGCGGCCGCCGGGCCCGGTTACCGCTGCCGCGTACGTCACCTCTGCCGCGCCGCGGCCAGCCCGGTGCTGCTGAAACGTGGCACGCGGGTCGCGAGCGGAGCGACGGCCCGCGTGAAAGACGGCGAAGCGCAGCGATAGGGACCCCGCGGTGCCCAGCAGGCCTCTGAGAGCCCGCTGGCGCCGGCTCGAGCCGGGCACAAGGCTGATGAGAAGGCTGACGGCGCTCGCCAGCTTCGCTGCCTTCCACAGCGACCCCGACAACCCCTCGTGGTAGGGGCGTGCCGTCAGCGCCACCTGACCCACTTCACGCTCGAGGGCCTGCCCCGCGAGCAGCTCCCCGAGGCGCCCCGCCACGCCGTACACGCGCACCACCGCGGCTTCGCGAACGTCGAGGTCGAGGAGGTCGAGGAGGGATGCGGCACCGGCTACCCCCGAGGCGGCGAACAGCAGCGGCAAGGTCCGACGGGCACCCTGCCAGGCCGGCACGGCTGTGTTCGAGACCAGGACGGCGGTGTATCCGGCGAGGGGCATGCCGAGCAGCCCCGCGAGCTGGCCAGCGGCGTCGCCTAGTCGCCCGAGCGAGTCCTCCCGCCGTGCCGTGACGGCGGACAGGGTGGACAGACCGGATGAGAGCGCCAGGATCCACGACCCCACACTCATCGGGGACGTGGGCCGGAAGACCCGCAGCATGTTGAGGAAGCGCTTGGGCCGTCCCAGGTCGATGATGAGCAGGCCGGCGCCGACCGTGTCGCCAGCCGCAGCGAGCCAGCGGCAGGCCCGCACGAGCCCTTCGAGGCCGTCACGATAGGTCGCCACCGCAGCCAGCAGTGACGCCGCGCCCGCCGTCCCGCCGGCATAGAAGTAGGTTGGGACCGACCAGATCCAGACCGGCTCCTTGATGACGGGGCGGTCGTAATAGGTGCGATCGGCGGGACTCGGCCTCATCGCGTGTTCCTTGCGCTTGCGGCAACCGCTCCTACCGCCGCAGCCAGCATCCCCAATCCGGCGGCCGCCACCGCGAGCCAGGCCTCCCGTGCCTTCAGGCCGGGCACGAGTGGATCAGGTGGCAGGTTGTAGATTTCCGGCTCGTCGAGCAACAGGAAGAAGGCGTTCAGGCCCGCAGTACCCGGCTGGTTCGCGGCGCTCACGCCATAGAGGTAGGCCTCGGTGACCCCGCGGGCGTGGAGCGTCGTCACGCGTTCCTCGGCGAGTCGACGCAACTGGTCGATCTCCCCGAAGACGATGGAGTCGGTCGGGCACGACTTTGCGCATGCGGGCTGCATGCCGCCGCGGAGTCGGTCGTAACACAACGTGCACTTCCAGGCACGTCCGTCATCGTCACGGCGGTCGATCACGCCGAACGGACAGGCTGGGATGCAGTAGCCGCAGCCGTTGCAGACGTCGGACTGCACGAAGACGCTGCCGTACTCGGTGCGGATGATCGCCCCCGTCGGGCAGGCCTCGAGGCACCCGGCCCGGACGCAGTGCTTGCAGACATCAGACATGAACAGCCACGAGAAGTCCCCGTGGCCGGTGGTCTGCCCGCCGAGCGGCACGGGTCGTTCGACGAAGGCGACATGGCGCCAGGTCGCCGCCCCGAGGTCGACGGTGTTGTCGTAGGACATACCGGTGAAAAAGGAGCCGTCGTCGGGTAGTTGGTTCCATTCCTTGCAGGCGACCTCGCAGGCCTTGCAGCCGATGCAGACGGTGGTGTCGGTGAAGAAGCCGAGGGTGGGTGATGATGCACCGGACGACATCACGTCTCCTCACCCTGCCGCGGCTGCCCCGCCACCAGACCGTGGGCCCCAGCCGCTCGTGAGCCTCGGACGTGCGCGAGGTCGCGCGTCTCCGGGGGTTGCATCGCGCGCGTGACGAGCGCTCCCGTTGTCGCCGCGCGCCGCCCACGGCTGCGGCGGCCGGGCTCCAGGTCGCAGGTCAGCGCCTTCGATTCTTGGATGGAGACGTTGGGGTCGGCGACGAAACCGATCAACTCGTTGACGACATCGCCTTTCACGAGGCCGATGTAGCCCCAGTGGTAGGGCAGGCCGACCTGGTGGATCGTGCGACGATCCGGGCCGCGGCCGATGCGCAGCGGGCGGATGCGGTCGGTGACGAGTGCGCGGCATTCGATCTCGCCCCGGATCGTGCGGACGGTCACCCACCCGCCATTGCTCACACCTGTTTCGTCGGCCAGCTCGCGTGAGATCTCGCAGAACAACTCCGGCTGCAGCTCGTTCAGCCACGACAGCCAGCGGCTCATACCCCCGGCGGTGTGGTGTTCAGTCAGCCGAAAGGTGGTGAGCGCGTAGGGGAAACGCTCGTCGTTGAAGGCGTGGTGGTAGGGGTTGTCGGGCCGGACCCACTCCATACGGGCAGGGTTGCACTGCTGGCCGTACAGGAGGTTGCGGACGACGGACTCCTCGGGCTCGTAGTGGGACGGGAACGGTCCGTCGAGCAGGCCGGTGGGCACGTACAGCCAGCCTTTCCCGTCGCCCTGCATGATGAAAGGGTCGGTGCCCGAGATCGTGTCGACTCCCGTCGCCCCCTCCTCGGGGCGGTAGGAGGGTGGGCGCCCGGAGATGAAGTCGACCGAGTCGTAGCCCTCCCACCTGCGGCGGTCCTCGTTCCACCACGTGTAGCGCTTGCGCTCCGACCACGGTCTTCCATCTGCGTCGGCCGACGCCCGGTTGTAGAGGATGCGGCGGTTGTCCGGCCAGGCCCAGCCCCATTCCGGGCTGACCCAGGACTGCTCGTGCCAGGGCTTGCGCCGGGCAGTCTGGTTCAGGCCCTGCGCATAGCAGCCGGAGTAGATCCAGCAGCCACAGGCCGTGGACCCGTCAGCCTCGAGCGCGTTGAAGCCGGGAACGAGACTGCCGTCAGAGACCCGGTAACCGTTGATTTCCTTCAGTACGGCCTCTCCATCCGGCTCCTCGTGCGACTGCTTCGTCGGGTAGTCCCACACGAGATTCTGAACGGGACGGTCCTTTGGATCCGTCGAATCCCTGTAGAGCTCCTTGAGCCTCCTTCCCAGGTGATAGATGAACCACAGGTCGCTGCGGCACGCGCCCGGCGGGGCGAGCACGGCCTCGTGCCACTGCAACAGCCGCTGCGTGTTCGTGAACGAGCCGTCCTTCTCCGTGTGCGTCGCCGCGGGAAAGAAGAAGACCTCCGTCTGGCAGTCTTCGGGTCGGACCTCGCCGCGCTCGAACTCCGGTCCGGTCCGCCAGAACTCCGCCGACTCGGTCGGGGCGAAATCCCGCACCACACACCAGTCGAGCTGGCGGGCTGCCGCTCGATGCAGCGCCCCGTGCATCGAGCCGACGACCGGATTCTCCCCCAAGACGAAGTAGCCCTTGACAGCTCCATCCCGCATCGCCGCGACGGTCGTCATGTGAGAATGGTCACCGCTCACGCGGGGCAGATAGTCGTAGCAGTAGCCGTTCTCTGGGGTCGCTGCCTCTCCGAAGTAGGCCTTCAGCAACGAGACGATGTACTTGTCGAGGTTCGACCACCACCCGGAGCCAGACCCGTTGCAGGTCACGTAGCGCTCGAGGTCCACGTCATGTTCGGCGTGCGGCATCGGCAGATAGCCAGGCAGCAGGTTGAACAGCGTCGGGATGTCGGTCGAGCCCTGTATGGACGCGTGACCTCGCAGGGCGAGGATCCCCCCGCCTGGCCGACCGATGTTTCCGAGCAGCAGCTGGATGATCGCCGCGGTGCGGATGTACTGCACCCCCACGGTGTGCTGCGTCCAGCCGACGGCGTAGCAGAACGCGGACGTCGCCTCCCGGCCCGAGTTCTCACACAGGGTCTCGGCCACCGTGAGGAAGAGCTGCTTGGGAACCCCGCAAATATCCGCGACGACGTCGGGGGTGTAGCGCGAGAAGTGGTGCTTGAGCAGCTGAAATACGCAGCGTGGGTGTTGGAGCGTCAGGTCAGCCTGCTGAGCGGCGGGGTTGCTGCCGCGCAGCGCCTCCGGCGCACCGGCGAACATCTCGCGCTGGCCGGCGGCGGGGGCCATGTCCACCCCCTCGTACTGCCATGAGGCCGGGTCGTACTGGCCGCGCTCCCGATCCCAGCCGCTGAACAGACCGTCACCTTCCTCGGTGTCGACGAAGTCCTCGGACACCAGAGTTGCGGCGTTCGTGTAGTTGAGGATGTAGTCGGTGAAGTAGCGCTCGTTGCAGAGGATGTAGTTCACGATCCCGCCCAGGAAGGCGATGTCGCTACCAGCACGCAGGGGCACATGGAGGTCCGCCATCGCGCTGGTGCGGGTGAAGCGGGGATCCACATGGATGATGACCGCACCCCTCCTCTTGGCCTCCATGACCCACTGGAACCCCACCGGATGACATTCGGCCATGTTCGAGCCCTGGATGACGATGCAGTCGGAGTTCTGCAGATCCTGCTGGAACGTCGTGGCGCCACCCCGACCGAACGAGGTCCCCAGACCGGGGACGGTGGAGGAGTGTCATATGCGCGCCTGGTTCTCGATCTGCACCGCTCCCAGGGCCGTGAACAGCTTCTTGATGAGGTAGTTCTCCTCGTTGTCGAGGGTCGCTCCTCCGAGGCTGGCGAAGCCGAGGGTGCGCCGGTGCTCGGCGTCCCAGGTGGCGGCCCGGGTGGCGATCACCCGGTCGGCGATC
>JALZEO010000061.1 GCA_030862025.1 Actinomycetota bacterium
GGCCATGAACCCGGTGCTCATCAAGCCGACCGGCGAGCGCCACAGCCAGGTAATCATCATGGGACGGCCTGGTTTCGACGCCACGGCACGCTCCTACCGCGACCATGCGGCCGAGCTTCTGCCGGTCGTGCTCGAGGCGTTCGCCGACCTGTCCGCCCGCTTCGACGTCGTCGTCTGCGAGGGCGCGGGAAGCATTGCCGAGATGAACCTCCGTCGTAGCGACCTCGCCAACCTCGGTCTCGCCCGCGCCTTGGACCTCCCCGCCGTCGTGGTCGGTGATATCGACCGGGGGGGCGTCTTCGCCGCGCTCTACGGCAGCCTCGCTCTGCTCGAAGCGGCTGACCAGGCTCACGTCGCAGGGTTCATCGTCAACCGCTTTCGCGGCGATCGGGCCATCCTCGCCGCCGGCTTGAAACGGCTCGGCGCGCTCACGGGTCGACCGGTGCTCGGCGTGCTGCCCCATCAGGACGGACTGTGGCTGGACGCGGAGGACAGCCTGACTTTGGACGCTGCCGGTTGGGACCGCGGCGGAGCCGGTACCGCGGATGGGCTCGACGTCGTCGTCGTGCGCCTGCCGCGGATCAGCAACTTCACCGACGTGGACGCCCTGGCGGTCGAGCCGGGGGTAGCCGTGCGGTTCTCGACGAGTCCGACCGCGGTCGCTCGGGCTGACCTTGCCATCGTCCCCGGCTCGAAGGCCACGGTCAGTGACCTGAGCTGGTTGCGGCGGAGCGGTGTCGCCGGCGTCTTGGCTGCTCGCGCGGCCGCGGGCCGGCCGGTTCTCGGCATCTGTGGCGGCTACCAGATGCTCGGCCGTCGTATCGTCGACCAGGTCGAATCCGGCGCCGGAGAGGTGGAGGGGCTGGGGCTCCTGCCAGTCGAGACCCACTTCGACTCCAGCAAGCACCTCGCTCGTCCCATCGGGATATGCCCGCTGCTGGGATGGGTGGACGCCCACGGCTACGAGGTCCGCCACGGCCGGACTCTCGTGAAGGCCGACAGTCCTTTCCTTGTGCGCATCGACGGCTCCCCCGAGGGCTGTGTGGCCGGCAGCGTGATCGGCACGTCCTGGCACGGGTTGCTCGAGGGTGACGCCCTGCGTCGCGCCCTGCTGGCATGGGTGGCCGATAGGACGGGGCGCGATTGGCGGCCTGGGTTGCGGCCTTTCGCGGCGGTGCGCGAGGAGCGGCTCGACCGCCTCGGCGATCTCGTGGCGAACAATCTCGACACCGAGGCTGTTGCCACACTCATCGAGCGCGGGGCCGCACGTGATCTGCCGATTATCCCTCCCGCGGGCGCACCCGAGGTGGGCCGGTGAGACGAGCTGCGCAGGTCGTGAGCGGCCGCCATTCGGGTCGGGATGACGGTCCAGTGATCCTGTTCCTCACAACGGCCGACACCGAAGTACTGGCCGCGGCGGGAGCGGTGGCGCACTTACCACCGGGCTTTCCCCGCCTACGGGCGGCCAACCCCGGCGCGGCGCCTGACGCACCCGCGGAACTCGAACGCTGGCTCGACGAGCTTCTCGCTGACGTGGCGCTCGTGCTCGTTCGCCTTCTGGGAGGCAGACGTGCGTGGCCGGCAGGTTTCGACCGGGTCCGCGACTGCTGTGAGGCACAAGGCGTGGCCCTTTTGGCCTTCGGAGGAGAGGATGCGGTCGACGCCGAGCTCACCGCGGCTTCGACCGTGCCCTCCAGCGTGGTCGCCCATGCCATGGAATACCTGCGCCACGGCGGTGTGGAGAACATCGCGCAGTTGCTGCGTTTCGTCGCTGACACCGTACTGTTCAGCGGATTCGGCTTCGGGTCGCCCACGCCGATCCCGCCATGCGGGCGGTACCGTCCGGAGCTTGAGGACCGGTTGGACCCTGCCAGGCCGACCGCCGCGGTCGTCTTCTACCGGGCCCACTTCGTGGCGGGGAACACGGCCTTCGTCGACGCGCTCCTTGACGCCCTCGACGCGGCCGGGGTCAACCCGCTCGCGGTGTATAGCTATTCGCTGCGTCCCGAGGCCGACGGGCGCGTCCCCGCGCTCGAACTGCTGGCGGACGTCGACGCGCTCGTGCTCACCGTGCTGGCGATGGGCGGCTCCAGTGCGGCGGACGCGGAAAGCTGGGAGGTGCCGGCTCTGCGGTCGCTCGACATCCCGGTTGTCCAAGCGTTGTGTGCAACGGGCAGCCGAGCACGCTGGGCCGCTTCGGACGCGGGGCTCGCCCCACTTGACGTCGCGATGCAGGTGGCGATGCCGGAGTTCGACGGGCGCGTGGTCACCGTCCCCTGTTCCTTCAAGGAAGAGGTCCCCGCCACGCGGCAAGGCCAAGGCCGCGAGAACCCTGCGGGTCCTCGAGCAGGCGCCGCCGAGAGGACCCTGGGAGTCGTGAGCCCGCCCGTCGCTGAGCGGCTGGTGCGCTACGTGCCTGACGTCGAACGTGCGTCGCGGGTCGCTGGCATCGTCGCCCGCCTCGCCCTGCTGCGCCACACGCCGAACCACGACAAGAGGATCGCCATCCTCCTGTCGAACTATCCTACCCGGCACAGC